>JAIYAG010000118.1 GCA_027489195.1 Burkholderiales bacterium
CCACCGCCCACAGACGGCGGCGAAAGGTGCCGGGCGGGAAGACGCGCTTGGCGATCCGCTCGGCGAACCGCGCGGCACGCACCGCCGGCGCGCCGTTCTGGACGAGGAAGTCGGCGATCTGCTCGTCGCGGACGGACACCAGCTTGCCCAGGTCGGTCGCATGGGCGCGCAGCGTCGCCACTTCCTGCTCGACCTGGAAGTTCTCGCGCAGCCTGAGTGCGGCGGCATCGCTCAACGCGCGCTCGCGGGCCGGCACGGCGCGCTCCAGCGTGTCGATGCGCGCCTGCACGGACGGCAGGGCCAGCGGCAGTGCCGCCTGGAGCGTGCCGGGCAGGCAGGGCGCAGCGGGGTTCGGCGCGCTGCCGGCCAGCAGCCCGCCGGTCCACGGATTGTCCGTCTGGTCGGGCGGCGCCGCGACCGAACCGGCGTACTCCAGGGCGCCGGGCCGCACCGACTCGTCCTCTCCGACGATCACCCGGGCGCCGAGCGCATTGGACTCGGACGGCCGCTTGCGCACGATGCACATGGAGTTGACGAACTCCACCGAGTGCACGCAGGCGAGCACGTCCTCGGCGAAGCGCAAGCCGTAGCGGATCGCGAATGCCTCGAGGTAGCGCTGCCGCTCGAGCGGGACGCCCCAGTGCTCGTGGTTGGTGACGTCCGCGAGCGCCTTGAACAGGGAGATGGAGGAGACCGGATCGGCCAGCCCGCCCTCGAACTCGGACCAGTAGCTGCAGTGCAGGTCCTCGGCCACGAAGAGGCCATCGGACGAGAGCATCGGGAAGTAGCGCGCGAAGGCATCGACGATGTGCCCGGAGCGGTGCGAACCGTCGTCGATGACGATGTCGAACTCGCTGGAGGCGTCCGCGATGCGCTGCTGGCCGGCGTCGGTGCAGGCGTCGTCCACGACGACGCTGACCCGCGGATCGTCGTAGCGCAGCGCGACGCACTTCGGATCGATGTCGCAGCCCACCAGGGCCACCGCATTCGGGAAGTAGCGCCCCCAGATCTCGAGCGAGCCGCCGTTCTGGATGCCGATCTCGAGCAGTCGCACCGGCCGGTCGCGCCAGGGGGCGAGCAGCCGGTCGTACTCGGCGAGATAGAGGGACCAGCGATCGGAGACCTTGCCGTGATGGGCCCGATAGAGACTGACGAGTTCGCTCATTCGCTGACGCTCAACGAGACATGTTCGAAAGGCACCCCCACCAGCCCCCAGCGCACGGTGCTCGAGTAGACCTTGACGAGCATCGCATCGTGGAGGAGGTGGTGCTGGACGTTGTCGTGCAGCGTGCCGTCGGCGACCGACGCGAAGACCGCGTAATCCCCGTTCGGCAGCATCGGCAGCCGGAAGACGAACTCGGCGCGCAGCGCACCGCCCTCGCCCACCGCCACGGGCGTGGCGTCGGTGAACGGCAGCGTGTTCTCGCCGAAGAGCGCCTGGCCGAGCCGGTCGTTGAAGACGAACCCGATGATCGGACGCTCGAACGCGCGGTTCGCACGCGCCACCACCTCGACCCGGACCCGCTCGCCGCCGGCGAACACCGGCTCGCCGGGCCGATCGAGGTTCTCGAGCGTGATCGACACCAGGTCGGCGCCGCCGCTGTGGAAGCCGCGGGCCTGCTCGAGATTGTCCGTGACGTCGTAGCGGGCCCCGTAGTCGAGCGCGGGTGCGACATGCATGTCGGGCTCGGCGGGCGCGTCGACCGCGGCCGGCGCCGACGCATCGTGCGTCACGGCACCCACGGCCTGCAGGTCCGCCGACTCGCCGTAGACACTCTGCAGCGTGTGCCGCAGATACGCCTCGGACACCGCCTTGGAGGTGCCCTGCATCACGATCTTTCCGTGCTCCAGCCAGATCGCGCGCTGGCACAGGTTGACCACCGACGACATGTCGTGGCTCACGAAGAGCAGCGTGCCGGTCTTCTGGAAGGTCCGGATGAAGCGCATGCACTTCTGCGTGAAGACCGCGTCGCCCACCGCGAGCGCCTCGTCGATCACCAGGATGTCGGCATCGACGTGGGCGATCACCGCGAACGCGAGCCGCACGTACATGCCGCTGGAGTAGGTCTTGACGGGCTGGTCGAGGTGCTCGCCGATGTCGGCGAACGCCGCGATCCGATCGAAGCGTGCCTCGATCTGGGCGGTGTCGAGACCGTAGAGCGCGGCCGCGAGGTGGACGTTCTCGCGCCCCGTGAACTCGGGATTGAAGCCGGCGCCGAGCTCGAGCAGCGCGGCGACCCGCCCCCGGGACCGGACCTCGCCGGTGGTGGGGTACAGCGTGCCGCAGATGAGCTGCAGCAGGGTCGACTTGCCCGAGCCGTTGCGCCCGACGATCGCGAAGGTCTCGCCGACGGACACCTCGAGCGAGACGTCGCTCAGCGCCCAGAACTCGCGGGAGTAGCGTCGGCGGCCGCGCGACAGCATCTGCAGCAGCCGGTCCTGCGGCCGGTCGTACAGCGTGTAGCACTTGCCGAGCCCCTCGGCGCGGATCGCCCATTCAGAGGACATCGGCGAGCCCCTTCCGGGTCATCTGGAACCAGGCGAACCCGAGCCAGGCCACGACCAGCGACAGGCCGAGGTAGCTCGCGAACCCGATCCAGTCGGGCAGCACGCCCCAGACGAGCACGCCGCGCACGTGCTCGATCGCCGGGGACAGCGGATTGAGCGCGAGCAGCCGGCGCGCCGCATCGGGCAGCGCCGAGATGGGATAGAAGATGGGCGACAGGAACATCAGCACCGAGACGATGATGCCGACCGCCTGCCCGACGTCGCGCACGTAGGTGCCCAGCGACGCGAGGAACCACGACAGCCCGAGCGTGATCAGCAGCAGCGGCAGGAACATCAGGGGCAGCAGCACGATGGTCCAGTGCGGCACCCCGAAGAACACGAGATAGAAGACCAGCCAGACCACGAGGCTCGCGCAGGTGTGGAAGAGCGCGGAGCCGAGTGCCACGAGCGGCAGGATCTCGAGCGGGAAGACCACCTTCTTGACGTAGGTCACGTTCGCGAGGATCAGGCCCGGCGCCCGGTTGACGCACTCCGCGAAGACGTTGAAGACGATCAGTCCGGTGAACAGGACCATCGCGAACTCGGTCTTCGACTCGCTGTCGGCGGTCCAGCGCGCCTTGAACACGACGCTGAACACGAAGGTGTACACGATCAGCATCAGCACCGGGTTCACGAAGGACCACAGCAGCCCGATGACCGAGCCCTTGTAGCGCCCGACGACCTCGCGCCGGACCAGCGCGGCGATCAGCGCGCGGTGCCGCAGTGCGGCGCCGAGCATTTCCTTCGGGGAAATCGAGAAGCGGTGCATTCGATCGGGGGACCCGGCGAAGCTGCGGGGACGGGTGGGGCGTCTGTCCTGACGCCATCCTGGAACCGGTCACGTGCCGGCGAAGACGGGCAGAGGTCGGTGGTCGATACGGCAGCCGAGTCGCAATTATAACAATGCCGACCGGGCGCTCGCCCTCGACCCGCGCGAGCCGACATGCCTGACCGGCCCGCACGACCGGCTACACTGCATGCCGTGGAACACGACATCGTGCGCGACCGGGCGGGTGCCGCCCCGCACCGAGGCGGCCCCTCCTCACTCCAGGCGGGACGTGCCGCGCGGACGGGGCGCCGAGGTGCCGGGCCGACCGCCGCGTCAGCGCCCGCCGGCCGGCGATGACACGCGACATCGCGGCGGTCGTCGTCCTGTTCCATCCCGAGGTCGGGCCGCTGCTCGAAGCGCTGCGGGCGTGGCTGAGCGAAGCCGAGGCGGTGATCTGCATCGACAACGGCGGCTGCAGCGCGGACGTGCGCGCGGCCGTCGCGAGGCTGGCGCCCGGCCGGCTGCACGTCATCGCGATGCATTGCAACGCCGGGGTCGGCGCGGCCCACAACCGCGGCATCGCCGAGGCGAGGCGGCTCGGCTGCTCCCACGTGGTCCTGGGCGACCAGGACAGCGTGCCCCGGCCGGGCATGGTTGCCGAGCTGCTCCGGACCGAGGCGCAGGCCGGCGCCGCCGGCCTTCGGGTGTCGGCCGTCGGGCCCCGCTACATCGACGCCGACAGCGGGCGCCAGTCGTGGTTCGTGCGCTGCGGCCTGGTCAGCTTCCGGAGGATCCATTGCGATGATCCGACCGGCTGGGTGACCTCGGACTTCCTCATCTCGTCGGGATCGCTGATCCGGCTGTCCACGCTCGACGCGGTCGGTCCGATGGACGAAGGCCTGTTCATCGACATGGTGGATACCGACTGGTTCCTGCGGGCCTCGCACGCGGGGTTCGTCGCGGTCGGCGCCTGCGGCGCGTGGATGTCCCACCACCTGGGCGAGCACAAGGTCGTGATCCGGCTGCCGCGCCTGCGCACCCTGCCGGTCCACAAGCCCTTCCGGTACTACTTCATGTTCCGCAACAGCCTCGTGCTCTATCGCAGGCCGTACGCGACGCTCGCCTGGATCGTGCCCGACGTCCTGCGCCTCGCGCAGATCGCGCTCTTCTTCGGCGTGCTGCACGCGTCACGCCGGGACAACCTGCGCATGATGCTGCGCGGCATCTCCGACGGACTGCGCGGCACCTCCGGCCCCGGCCCCCTCACCGAGCGGACCGGCTAGGCGCGTCCCCGGCCCACCGAGGCCAGCCCCGCCAGCCCCTCGTCGACCGAGCGCGGCGGGCGCCAGCCGACGGCCTCGCGCAGCCCGCCCGAATCGACCTGCAGCGACTCCAGCAGCCGGCGCACCGACTCCGCGCCGCCGAACCGGCTCGCCGCCTCGAGCAGGCCGGGCGGCACGCGCAGCAGCCGCGCGGGTCGCCCGAGCGCACGGCCCATGCGGCGCACCAGCTCCGGGGTCGACAGGTCCTCGCCGTCCGACACGAGGAAGCGGCGGTTGCGCGCGCCGGGATGCGCGGTCACCGCGAGCAGGGCGTCGACGAGGTTGTCCAGGCCGACGAGGCTGCGGCGGTTGTCGACCGCGCCGAGCGGCAGCGGCACGCCGGCCTCGACCCAGCGCAGCAGCCGGCCGAGATTGCCCTTGACGCCTGGGCCGTAGACCAGGGGCGGACGCAGCACGGTCACCTCGAGGCGCCCCGCGGCGGCGAACCCGAGCAGCATCTCCTCGGCCTCGAGCTTGGAGCGGCCGTACGGATCGAGCGGATGGGGCGGGCTGCGGTCGTCGAAGGGCCGGCCGGGCGCGGTCGCCTCGCCGAGCACCTTGACCGAGCTCGCGAACACCAGCCGCCGCACGCCGGCCCGTGCGGCGGCCTCGGCGAGGGCCGCCGTGGCATCGACGTTGACGCGGCGGAACTCGCCCAGCGGATCGCCGTGGGACTCGTGCATCACGTGCACGCGGGCCGCGAGATGCACGACGGCCTCGACGCCGTCGAGCGCGGCGGGCCAGTCGACGGCCTCCTGCGGCGAGCCGGGCGCGAAGACGCGCACGGCCGCGGGCAGGCCGGGCTGCGGCTGGCGCACTGCGGCGCGCACGGTCCGTCCCCGCGCCAGCGCCTCGTCGACGAACGCCCGCCCGACGAAGCCGGTGGCGCCGGTCACCAGCAGCACACCGCCCGCCGTGCTGCCCGCCGCTCTGCCCGCCGTACCGATCACCACAGCCGCCAGCCGTGCCGCGAGAAGAACAGCGCCGCCGCGCGCACGAAGAGCCGCCGGTGCAGCCAGCCCTTGCGGGCGGCCGATCCGCCGTGATGGACGATCCGCACGTCGCGCGCCCACAGCAGGCGCGCGTCGCGTCCCATCCGCAGCGACAGGTCGAAGTCCTCGAAGTACAGGAAGTACGCCGGATCGAAGCCACCGATGGCCTCGAGCGCCGAGGCCCGGCACAGCATGAACGAGCCGCTGACGAGCCGGCCGGTGACGTCGGTGACCGGGCCGGGGTCGGGCTGCACGTCGTACGCCTCGCGCAGCCGCCGTCCGAACGGCAGCCCGAAGGCGCGCAGGGCCAGCACCGCGACGCTCGGATAGGTCTTGCACAGGTGCTGCGCCTGGCCGTCGGCGCCTTCCGTCCAGGCCGCGACCATGCCCACCGTGGGATCGTGGCGCAGCCATGCGACGCCGTTGCGCAGCGCATCGGGCTCGAGCTCGGCGTCCGGATTGAGGACCAGGTGCCACTGCGCGCCGGCGCGCCCGATCGCGAGGTTGTTGCCGCGCCCGTAGCCGACGTTGCCGTGCCCGCTCAGCACCTCGAGGCGGTACGGCAGGGCCTCGCGCGCGAGCGACGCGACGAACGACGAAAGAGAGGGCGACCAGTCCTCCGGCCCGTTGTCGACGAGGTAGACGGTCGCGGCCGAGGGCGCGAGCGCGCGGACCGCGACGGCGAGCGTGCGCAGGCACACGCCGAGCAGCGCGAGATCGGACCGGTAGACGACGATGCCCACGCTGAGCGCGTCGGCCTGCCGCGGCACGCCGCTCAAGGCGAGCGCCTGCCGGGTACCGGACCGGCGCGACGCGGGCTGCGCGCGCGGGGACGGCGGGTCGGGAGAGCGGGCATCGGCCGAGTCTATCGCAGGGCCGCCGCTCATCCGGGACGTGGGCCGGGGCGCGCGCCGAGCGACAAGGCCCGGCCCGCGAGCCGCAGTCCGAGCGCGACGACCAGGTCGAGGCGCCAGCGGACGGCCTGCAGCCGCGAGGGGCTGCGCGCCGGGCTGGCGTTGCCGCCGTGCCTGCGATAGCGCAGCAGCGGCGCGTCGACGTACGCCACGCGCCCGAGCGTGCCGCCCACCACGCCGAGCCACATGTCGTGCATCGGCGCGCGCGCCGGGATCGGCAGCGCGAGCGCGAGCACGTCGCGCCTCACCGCCATCGCGCAGCCGAGGAAGCGGCTTCGCACCAGCGTGCCGGCGAGGCTGCCGTCGAAGCCGCCGCGCGTCGCCATGAACGAGTCGGCGAAGCGGCGGCCGTCGCCGTCGATCAGGCAGGCGTCGCTGACCGCCACCATGACCCGCGGATCGGACACGAAGGCCGCCAGCAGCCGGTCGCGCTTGTCGCGCTCCCACACGTCGTCCTGGTCGGCCAGCAGGATCACGTCGGAACGCACCAGCGACAGCGCCCGCTGGAAGCTGCCGCGCACGCCGAGGTTCTCGGGGTTGCGGTGCAGGCGCATCCGCGTGTCGCCGAAGCGCTGCAGCCGCTCCCAGGTCCCGTCGGTGGAGGCGTCGTCCACCACCACCAGCTCGTCCTCCGGCCCGAGCGCCGCGAGCAGGCTGTGCAGCTGCTCGTCGAGATGGCGCAACCCGTTGTAGGTGGCCATCGCCACCGACACCCGAGCGACGCTCACCGGGGCAGGCCGGCCGCCTTGCGGGCCGCCACCAGGCTCGGTACGTCGCCCCGCAGCCGCAGGGCCGCCATCACCCAGGCGACGGCGCCGATCGACAGGCTCGCCGCGGCCGACCACGAGGGCGGCGCGAAGGCCGCGCAGGCGAAGGCCGACAGCGTCAGCGCGGCGACCAGCAGCCCGATGCGATCTCCGGCCTGGTCCTGGGCCGGCACCTGCTGCGGTCGCGCCATGATCCACAGCGCGCCGAAGTCGAACAGGATCCGGGCGGTCCATGCGAGCGCGGCGCCCACCACGCCCCACAGCGAGACCAGTGCCCAGAGCCCGGCCACGTACAGCGGCAGCTCGATCATCTGGAGCAGCGCGGTCGCGCGCGCATTGCCGCGCGCCTGGATGGACGCGAACGGCACGTGCGCGAGCGCGTTGCCCAGCACGCCGGCGCAGAGGATCAGCATCGCCGTCGAGCCCTCGCGGGCGAACACCGGACCGACCCATCGGTCGAGGATCGGATGGGCGAACACGCCGAGCACCAGCGTCACCGGCATGAGCGCGACGTACAGCACGCCGATCGCGAGCCGCTCGAGCGGCCACGCGGCCAGGCGCTCGCCGGTGCTCGCATGCAGCTCCGACAGGCGCGGGAACAGCACGCTCGCGAGCGATACCGGCACGATCAGCAGGCGCGAGACGATCTCCTGCGGCGTCACGTACCAGGCCACCGCGCTCATGGAGCCGACCGCCCCGATCACGAAGCGATCCAGGTAGCCCATCAGCGGGCCGATGACGTTCGCGACGGTCATCCATCCGCCGGTGCGCAGCAGCTGGCCGAGCCGCTCGCGACCGGGCCGGGCGGCATCGAGGGCGAGGCCGCCGGGCAGCAGCCGGGCGACGCAGGCGGCATAGGCGAGGCATCCGACCGCACGCAGCGCGCCGAGCACCCAGGCGACCACCGCCAGGTCGTTCCAGCCCGCCTGCACCACGAGCAGGGGCGCGAGCACCGTCGCCACCCCGGTGGCGAGCCGCACGACGTTGATCGGCATGAAGGCGCCGCGCGCCTCCATCACGCCGCGCAGCCCGGACGTCAGCAGCACGAACGGCATCGCCCAGGCGATCCCCCGCACCGCGGCCACGGCCTCGGACGGATCGCCCTCGTGCGCGAGCAGCGCGACCCCGAACGGCGCCGAGACCCACAGCACGATGCCGGCCACCACGCCGAGCCCGACCAGCAGCGACAGTCCGTCGCGGGCGACCGGCCCGACCTCCTCCTCGCGCCCCGCGCCCATGGCCGCGCTCAGGCGATGGGTCAGCGCCCGTCCGAGCCCCATGTCGAACAGGCCGAAGTAGTTGATGACCGCCCAGAGCAGGGTCAGCAGCCCGAACCGGGGCGCGCCGAGCGCATGGATCAGCGGCGGGATGCAGGCCACCGCCACGAAGAGCGGGAGCCCGAACCCGGCGAGGTTCCAGAGCGCGTTGCGAGCGATCATCGGCGAAGCATAACGCCCGCGACGATGCCGGCATGCCGGGTGCGGCCTTCCGAAACGCGGCTGTCATATCATCGGCGCTCCCGATCGACACCGCCGCCCCGCGCGGTCCCCACCCTGATGCCTTCGTCGGACATCGCCGGCACGGCGCTCGCCGCAGCCGCGATCGCGGCCTGCGTCGCGGTGATGGTGCTCGCGGCGCTGCTCGCCAGCGGGCTCGCGCAGCGCGTGCTGGACCGCCCCAACGAGCGCTCGATGCACGCCGCGCCGATCCCGCGGATCGGCGGGGTGGGCGTGCTGGCGGGACTGGTCGCCGCCCTCGCGGTCACGCAGGCCGCGCTGCCCGGCGCCGCGTGGGCCGCCCTCGCGACGATCGCCGCGGTGTCGGCCGTCGACGACCTGCGCGGACTCGGCGCCGGCACGCGTCTCGTGCTGCATCTGGCGGCGGCCGCGACGGTGGCCGTGGCCACGCTCGGCGGCCATGGCGCGGCGGCGGTCCTGGTCGGCGCGCTCGCGATCGCCTGGATGGTCAACCTGTACAACTTCATGGACGGCTCGGACGCGCTCGCCGGCTCGATGGGCGTCGTCGGCTTCGGCGCCTGCGCGCTGGCAGCCGCGGCGGGCAACGATGCGCCGCTCGCCGCGGCCGCCGCCGCGATCGCCGGCGCCTGCGCGGGCTTCCTCGTCTTCAACCTGCCGCCCGCGCGGCTCTTCATGGGCGATGCGGGCTCGACCACGCTGGGCCTGCTGGCCGGCGCGATCGGCGCGATCGGCGTGGCGCGCGGGCTGTGGTCGCCCTGGCTGCCCGCGACGCTGTTCATGCCCTTCGTGTTCGATGCGACCGCGACGCTGCTCGACCGCGCCCGCCGCCGGTGCCGCGTCTGGGAGGCCCACCGGGAGCATGCGTACCAGCGGCTCAACCTGTCCGGCTTCGGGCACCGCCGCACCGCGATCGCCTACGGCACGCTGATGCTCGCCAACGCGGCGGCCGCGCTCGCGGCCCGACGGCTGTCGCTCGAGGGCGCCGCCTTCGCCGCCTCCCTGGCGGTCCATGCGGCCCTGTGGCTCGCCGTCGTGCTGCGGACCCGACCGGCCCGCGCCTAGGGTCCGACGGCAGGCCCGCCGACCCGCGCCGCGCCGCGCGGGGTCGGGCGGCGTGCGATACTGTTTCCCCATGCTCGACCGCCACAACGAGCCCTCCCCGGCCGAGTCGTCGTCCGATGCAGCGCCGACGCCCGCCGCCGGCCTCGGCCGGGGCCTGGGCCTGCACCCGCTCGACAGGCGTTCGGTCGCCGTGCTCGCCTACGACGTGCTGCTCGCCGCCGTCGCCTGGTTCACCGCCTACGGGCTGCGCTTCGGCTTCGATGGCGTCGAGCCCCTGCTCGACCGGATGATGCCGCTCGTGGCCTGGGCCCTGCCGGCGCAGGCCGTGGTGTTCTGGGCCACCGGCGTCTACCGCGGCCTGTGGCGCTACGCGAGCCTGCAGGACCTGCGCCGGATCATGGCCGCGGCGGTGCTGGCCACCGCGCTGGTGCCCATCGTCCACCTGATGCTGCGCCTCGACGCGGTGCTGCCGCGCTCGTCGCTGCTGCTGATGCCGCTGGTGATGGTCGCGCTGATGGCAGGCAGCCGGTTCGGCTACCGGATGCTGCGCGAGCACCGCCTCGCGCGGGTCACGCAGCGCCACGGGGACCCGGTGATCGTGATCGGCGCGGGCGACGCCGGCGTCACGCTGCTGCGCGAGCTGTCGCGCAGCGCGCGCTGGCGCGCGGTGGCCCTGCTCGACGACGATCCCGCGAAGCGCGGACGCATCGTGCACGGCGTGCGGGTGGCCGGCGGCATCGACGACTACGCGAGCGTGGCCCGGCGCCTCGGGGTCGGCACCGCGATCATCGCCATGCCGACCGTCCCCAGCGCCCTGCGGCGCGAGATCGTGCAGCGCTGCATCGCCTCGGGCGCCCAGGTGCTCACCGTGCCGTCGTTCGAGGAGATGATGACCGGCCAGGTCAGCGTCGACTGGCTGCGACGCATCGAGCTCGAGGACCTGCTCGGGCGCGAGCCGGTGAAGCTCGACGCCGACCAGCTCCGCCAGCGGCTCACCGGCAAGACGGTGCTGGTCACCGGCGCGGGCGGCTCGATCGGCTCCGAGCTGTGCCGCCAGATCGCCCGCTTCCATCCGGCGCTGCTGGTGCTCTTCGACGTCAGCGAATATGCCCTCTACACGCTGGCCGAGGAATTCGCCACGCTGTCGCCCGACACCGTCGTGCTGCAGCGGGTCGGCGACGTGAAGTCGGCGGCGCGGCTCGATGCGGTGCTCGGCGAGCACTCGCCGGACGTGATCTTCCATGCTGCTGCCTACAAGCACGTGCCGATGATGGAGGAAGGCAACGCCTGGGAGGCGATCCGCAACAACACGCTCGGGACGCTGCGTGGCGCCGAGGCGGCGATCGCCCACGGCGTCGCCGAGGTGGTGCTGATCTCTACCG
>JAIYAG010000616.1 GCA_027489195.1 Burkholderiales bacterium
CTCGGCGACCAGCACGCTGCGGCTCATCGCGGCGTGCCGCGCTCAGCCCGCATGACCGGTCTCGCGATAGGCCGACGGGTAGAGCCGCACCGTGCACTCGGGGCACATGCCGTGCGAGACGGTCGCGCCCGAATGGTCGCGCAGGTACTCGTCGGCGGGGCGCCAGCGTCCCTTTCCGTCGCGGATGCACTTGCACGACGCGCAGACCGGCAGCAGCCCGCTCAGCGTGCGGACCTGGGCGAGCGCATGGCGCAGCTCGGTGATCAGCAGCTCGCGCTCGTCCTCCATCCGCAGCCGCGCGGTCATGTCGTGCAGCAGCAGCAGGCGGCCGGAGGCCGGGCCGGGGCCGTTGTGGAGCGGCACCGTGCGGACCGCGAAATGCCGCTCGCGCAGCGTCACGAAGGCCGCGCCCTGGTCGTCGGCGAGGGCCGAGCCGTGTTCGCCCGCCGCCGCGAACAGCGCGCTCACCGGACGGCCGAGCGCGCTGGACACGGGGACGCCGAGCAGCGCGGACATCGTGCGGTTCATGTCGATCACGCGCCCGTGGGCGTCGGTCGCGAGCATGCCGTCCTCGATCGCATCGAGCAGCACGTCGCGCGCGACCGGCACCGTGTCGAGCATCCCGTGGCGCACCACCGACCAGCAGATCAGCGCGCCGGTCATCGCGAGCGCGAGCGGCATCGGATCCATGTCCCGGGGCGTGGCGCCGAGCAGCGTCGCCGCGTTGGCCACCACGGGTGCGACCGCGGCGCCGGCCAGCGCCAGCCCCTGCGGGCGGGCCAGCGGACCGGTGCGCGCCGCCCACATCAGCACCAGCAGGACGGCGCCGAAGATCAGCAGGTAGTTGTAGGCGATCGCGTACGGATGCAGCGGGCCGTAGACCACCTGCCCGCCATGGGTGAGGCTGCCGGTGCGCTCGAACACGATCTCGCGGATCAGCCAGCCGCGGCCCGCGTCGGTCCACAGCAGCGCGAGGCGCAGGGTCGGGATCACGCTCAGCGCGGCCAGCACCCAGCCCCGGCGGCGCGCCGGCATCGAACCGGTGAACTCGAGCGCGAACCAGGCCACCGTCACCGGGGTGAACGCGATGAACGCGTACTTCGCATTCAGCCAGAACGGCGCCGCCTCCGGCGTCGACAGCGCCAGCAGCGCGACGGTCGCCGTCCAGCACGCCGCGGACGCCGACACCGCCGCGAACGCGCGGCCGACGGCCTCCCGCCGCGCATGCAGGCCGAAGCCCGCCATGGCGGCGAGGACAAACAGCGTCACGGTGGTCGCGAGCAGGTAGAGCACCTGCAAGTCGACGTGGGCCTTCATCTATAGTGGGGAGTCAAGTGACGCGAGCGCGACACTTAATCACGGATTTGTGTCACCGACCAGCGAATGCGGTCTCTCTGGTCATCCGGGGGAGCGTCGAATCCCGATCCGCGTCGGCGGCGGCTGGCGCTAAATGGAACCACCGCCCATTTTTAGCGCCGCGTCCACCGCTCGGATGCGTGCCGCACGCAGCGCTTCGCCGATCGCTGCAGGACCGGCTTCGCCCGCTGCGCCGACCCGTGCGGCGATCGCGCCCGCATCGACCGACCGGGCCGCCCCGAGCGCGCGGCGCAGCCGCGAGCCGGGCGCCGACAGTCGGGCGGCGGGCTCGGCGGCGGGCGGGCGCGCCGCGTCGCAGGCCCGGAGCATCCCTTCGAAGCGCACGGGCTTGCGCAGGGCGTCGCAGCGCTCGAGGAGCGCGACGGCCTGCCCGGCGTCCAGCGTGTCGGCACCGCGCAGCGCGCGGCGCTCGCGTGCGGCGAGCACGGCCAGGTCACGTCCCTCGTTGGGGGCCTTGAGCCGCTCGGCGATGCGCCGCGCGCGTTCGGCGTCGGCGGCGCTGGCGGCCGCGTCGGTGTCGGCGCCGTCGGTCGCACCACTGTCGGCGCCGCTGCCCCGCGTGTATTCACCGGGCTCGAGCGCGAGCGCGGCCACCCGCACCGGCAGCGGGTCGTCGGCCGCAGCGGCGGCGTCGACGACGCGCCCGAGGCCGGCGGCGTCGGCATCCGTCGGGTCGGCGGGCGGTGTGCCGCCGGCGTCCCGAGCGAGCGCATCGAGCTCGGGCACCAGACGGGCGAGCGCGCCGCAGGCGTGCAGCACCGCCAGCATCCGCGACGGCCGACGCTCCATCAGGCCCCGCGAGACCTCCTGCCAGACCCGCTCGGGCACCAGCGCGTCGACCTCGCCGGCCGCGACCATCTCGCGCATCAGCGCGAAGGTCTCGGGCGCGACCGTGAAGCGCTCGAAGCGGGCCGCGAAGCGGGCCACCCGCAGGATGCGCACCGGATCCTCGGCGAAGGCCTGGCTGACGTGGCGCAGCACGCCGTCCCGCAGGTCGCGCCGGCCGCCCCAGGGGTCGATGATCGCGCCGTCGGCGGCGCGTGCGATCGCGTTGATCGTCAGGTCGCGCCGGTGCAGATCGTCCTCGAGGCTGACGTCCGGCGCGCACTGCACGACGAAGCCCCGATAGCCGCGGCCGGTCTTGCGCTCGGTCCGCGCGAGCGCGTACTCCTCGTGCGTGACCGGATGCAGGAACACCGGGAAATCGCGGCCCACCGGCCGGAACCCCAGCTCGGTCATCCGCTCGGGCGTCGTGCCGACCACCACCCAGTCGCGGTCATGGACGGGCAGGCCGAGCAGCGCGTCGCGCACCGCGCCGCCGACCTCGTAGCACTCGAGACCGGAGGCCGGCACGGTCAGCGTCGCGCGTGCGAGCGCCAGTCGTCGAACCGGGCGCCGGCGCCCGCGCCGTACAGCGACGGGCCCATCGCCCGCAGCGACGCGGGTGCGATGCCGAGGTCCGGATCGATGGGGCGCGCGCTGACGTTGTCGAGCGCCATCGAGTCGAGGTTGTCGCGCGTCATCAGCGGCTCGCCGGGCGCCCACTCCATCAGCAGCGCCATCAGCCGCGCGAGGCCCGCGGGCAGCGCGACGATCGGGCGCGGGTGGCCGCTCCAGGTGCCGGCCAGCTGCACGAGCTGGCGCAGCGTGAACACCTCGGGTCCGGCGAGCGCGCAGGTCTTGCCGGCGGTGGCGGGCGTGTCGAGCACGTTGACGATCGCCTGCGCGACGTCGCCGACCCACACCGGCTGGAAGCGCGACTCGGGCTTGGCGAGCGCGAGCACCGGCAGCACGCGCTGGATGCGGGCGAACAGGTTGATGAAGCTGTCGCCGGCGCCGAACACCACCGAGGGCCGCAGGATCGTCCAGTCGAGGTCGCGGGCCTGCCGGACCTTCTCCTCGCCGGCCGCCTTCGAGCGCAGGTAACGCGAGGGCAGGGTGTTCTTGCCGCCATCGGTGACGCCGAGCGCGCTGACGTGGACCAGGCGCCGCACGCCCTGCGTGCGGCAGGCCTCGACGAGCGCGGCCGGCACGTCGACGTGGGCGCGGCCGAACTGCGGGCCCCAGCGGTCGGTGCCGGTGCCGGCCTGCCCGTGCAGCACGCCCACCAGGTTGATCGCCGCGTCGCAGCCCGCGGCCAGCGACGCCATCGCGCGCGGGTCGGTGGTGTCGGCCTCGACGACGTCGACCGTCGGCAGCAGGATCAGGTGCCGGGCACGTTCGCGGTGCCGGGTGGGCACGACGACGCGGCGGCCCTGTGCCGACAGCCGCGACACCACATGGGTGCCGATGAAGCCGGAGCCGCCGAGGACGAGGATGCGCGAATGAAGCATGGACGTGTGATTCCGCTCTGGGCGGCACAAGGAGAGGAGGTCGGAGGGCAGACCGGTATCGGGCGGGCCGCAGGGCGCCCCGCTCCCGACATCGTAGCGCGAAGCGGTGCGGCGGCCCGTGTCGACCGTGCGGGCGACCTCGGCGGGCGCCGGCCGGTCGTTGCCGCCGCTCAGTCGCCGCCGGGGGAGGCGGTGGCGGTGACGCTCGGGCCCGGCTGCACCTCGCCGAGCATCGCCTTGAGGGACTGCGGCTCGCCGGTGAACAGTGCCGCATACCAGACGGCGTTGGACAGCACGTGCTTGACGTAGCCGCGGGTCTCGTTGAACGGCACGATCTCGGCGAAGACCGCGCCCTCGACCGACTGCGGCAGCGTGCCGCGCCACGAGCGCGGCCGGCCCGGGCCCGCGTTGTAGGCCGCCGACGCGAGCACCGGCGAGCGGTCGAGGTCGTCGTAGACCGTCTTGAGGTAGAAGCTGCCGAACTGCAGGTTGGTGTCGAGCTCGTTGATCTGCGAGGGCACGAAGTCGCGCACGCCCATCTTCTTCGCGATCCATTTTGCGGTGGCCGGCATGATCTGCATCAGACCCGAGGCGCCGACCGGCGAGCGCGCGTCGTTCACGAAGCGGGACTCCTGGCGGATCAGCCCGTAGACCCAGGCGGCATCCAGGCCCTGCGTGCGCGCGATCGGGCGCAGGCGCTCGGAGAACGGCGCGGGATAGCGCAGCGCGTAGTCGTGCTCGCTGCGGGTGCGGTCGGCGGCATTGACCGTCCGGTCGAGCAGCCCGAGGCGTCGGGCGGTTTCGGCGGCCGCGAGCAGCTGGCGGTCTCCCAGGCCGCGCATGGTGAAGTTCCATTCGCGATTGCCCTCGACGCGCAGCCCGAGCTCGTAGAACTTGAGTGCCCTCACGATGCCGGGCATGGCGCGCGCATCGGCGAGCTCGGCCTCGCCGGGCGGCACGGCGGCCGGCGGCAGCACGAGCTTCAGGCCCAGCTCCTCGGCGGCGAGCTGCGAGTAGAAGTCGGCCCGGCCGGCGATCGAGGTGTAGAGCACGCGCGCCTGGTGCATCGACTCGGGGCGCGCGGTGTCGGCGGCCAGCGCCCGGGCGAGCCAGTAGGTCCAGGTCGGGTCGGCGCGGCCCGCCTCGCTCATGCGCTCGATCGTCGTGCGAACCGCCGGCCAGTCGCCGGCGCGCAGCGCGGCGCGGGTCATCCAGGCCAGGGTCTCGTCGCTCGCGCGCGCGCCGCGGGCCTGGCGGGCCCACTCGTTCGATTCGGGCAGCAGCCGGCGCATGCCGCCGGCGGCGATCTGCGACCAGACGAAGCTGCGGTCGGCGGCGCGCAGCTTCGGGCCGACCTCGGCCATGCGCGCGGCGGCCTCGGCCGGATCGGTGCGCGACAGCATGGCCATCGCGATGACCGCCACCTCGCGCGAAGGCGCGCCCTCGAGCGCACCGGCCGGCCGGGCGAGCAGCGCATCGAGCTGCTTGGCCTCGAGACGCGGCACGGCCGCGGTGGCCGCACGGCGAATGGCCGGCGCGGACCCCGACTCGAGCGCGGCCTCGAGCCGCCACCACAGGTCCTGGGCACCCGCCTGCCCGGAGGCGACCAGGGCGCCGAGCAGGCCGTTGTTGCAGGCGTCGGGCAGCTCGCGCGGCTGCATCAGCAGCTCGCGCGCCTCGGCGAGCACCGACTCGTTGCCGGCGGCGCGCGACTGCAGCGCGTAGCAGCGCACGGCGAGGTCCTCGCGGGCCACGAGCCCGGGCAGCACCTCGTCGAAGGTGCCCCACACCTGACGCCTGCCGAGCGACATCAGCCAGTCGCGCCGCGCGAGATCGCCGACCAGCGAGCCGGCATGACGGGTGGCGAAGGCGCGTGCGTCGGCATCGATCGGGCCGGGGGTGTCGCCGCGCGCCTCGGCGAGCTGCCCGCGCAGCCGCCAGTACTCGACATAGCCGGCGAGCGGATACCCGGCGCCGAGCTGCGGCGCGAGCTGCTCGATGCGTGCGGAGTCCCCACGCGTCGCGGCGGCGCGGGCCTGCATGAACGCGTCGTCGGCACCGGACGGCTCGGTGGCACGCGGCGGCGGCGCGGGCTGCGCGGCGGACTTCGGGGCCGGCTTGGCCGCGGGTCTCGCGCTCGCGTTCGCGGGCTGCGACGCCTCGGCCCGCAGCACGGGGGCGAAGGTGATCGCGCCTACAATCAACGCGGGCAAGAGCCGCCCGACGTGCCGGAAACCTGCTGGCGACTTCATGCTGTGCACTGCGAGGGGGGGGAGGCCCGACCGAAGGCCATGACGGACCGGAATGACGAATCGAGGATAGCACGCACCCCCTCGGCCGATCCCGCGAGAACGGCGCTCCGCACGGCCCTTCTCGAGGCTCGCCGACAGCCGCTCGCGCAAGGGCGACGCATGGCGAACGAGGCCCTCGTCGCGCGGCTCGATGCGTTGCTCGGCGACGTCTCCGGGGAGGCGATCGCGCTCTACTGGCCGATCCGCGGCGAGCCCTCGCTCGAGCCCCTGCCGCAGCGCTGGGCCGAGGCCGGTGCGCGGCTGGCGCTGCCCGTGGTCGACGCCCCGCGCACGCCGCTGCGCTTCGTCGAGTGGCGCCCCGGGGATCCGACGGTGCCCGGGGTCTGGGGCATTCCCAGGCCGGCGGCCGACCGTGCGCTGCGGCCGACGCTGCTGATCGTGCCCTGCGTGGGATTCTCCGCCGACGGCCAGCGGCTGGGGTATGGCGGCGGCTTCTACGACCGCAGCCTGGCCGCGCTCGACGCCGACGGCCTGCCCGCGCCGCGCGCCATCGGCGTGGCCTGGGACGAGGCGTTCCTCGAGGACTTCGAGCCGCTGCCGACCGACCGCGCGCTCGACGCGGTGGTCACGCCGTCCCGAGCGTTTCCGAGGCGCGCAGGGACTGCGCGTTGAAGCGTGCCAGCCAGGACGGCAGCTCCGCGGCCGGCAGCGCCTTGGCGAAGTACCAGCCCTGGATCGCGTCGATCCCGAGGTCGGCGAGCGCGTTCACTGTCGGCGCGTCCTCGACGCCCTCGGCCAGCGCACGCAGCCCGAACGCATGCGCGACGTCGATCAGCGCCTTCACGATGCGCCGGTCGGTCGCCTGCACGGCCATCTCGCGGATGAACGCCCGGTCGATCTTCAGCTCGTTGACCGGGAAGCTGCGCAGGTAGGCGAACGACGAGTAGCCCGTGCCGAAGTCGTCGATCGCCAGCTCGCAGCCCAGGTCGCGCAGGCGCTGCATGAACTCGATCGAGGTCTTCTCGTTGCGCGCGATCGAGCCTTCGGTGAGCTCGAACAGCAGCTTCGAGGGGGCGATGCCCCAGGTCTCGCAGGCCTGCGCGACCATGGTCGGGAAGTTCGCGTCCTCGAGGGTCAGCGCCGACAGGTTCAGGCTCACCTGCATCGAGATGCCCTGGGCCTCCCAGGTCATCAGGTTGCGCAGCGCGGTGTTCAGGTTGAAGCGGGTGAGCTCGCCGATCAGTCCGCTCTCCTCGCACACCTCCACCAGCATCGCCGGGTTGACGTTCGGCGCGCGGGGGTCCTGGTTCGGCCAGCGGATCAGCCCCTCGACGGCCGCGCAGGTTCGCGCGGGCATGTGCACCTGCGGCTGATACCAGAGCTCGAGCTCGTTGGCGGCGATCGCTGCGCGCACGCGCCCCTCGAGGCGTGCCCGCGAGTGGTGCTGGTCCTGGCTGGCCGGCAGGATGACGATGCGGTCCTCGGCGCCGCGCGCCTCGGCGAACGCGCGTCCCGCGGCCAGCATCAGGTCCGAATGCGAGCGCAGCGGCTGGTCGATCCAGGCACCACCGATCGACACGCGCACCGGCACGCTCCACGGGGTGCCGTCGTCCTGTCGGCCCGGATAGAAGCCGTCGATCGCGCCGCGCAGCGCACTCGCCGCCAGCCGCACGATCGACTCGCCGGGGGCGTCCTCGATGACCACCCAGATCTCGTCGACCGACACCACCGCGTAGCGGTCGCCCGGGCGCAGCGTCTCCTCGACGCGGTCCAGCAGTTCGGCGAGCAGCACCATGGTGTCCGGTCGGCGCGCCAGCGCGCGCATCCGGTCGCCGCGCGCCAGGCCGATCGACAGCAGCGCGGGGCGGCTGCCGTCGCCGGCCTTCATCCGCTCCAGCACGTGCCGCTCGAGCAGCTCGACCCGCAGCCGACGCCCGTGGCGGGCCGTGCCCGCGGCGCCGGCCTCTTCAGCCGGGGAGGCCATTGGCGCGGGCGATGCCTGACAGGTAGTAGTCGCGCAGCTTCAGGCCGTAGGACCCCGACGGCAGTCCGCGCACGATCCGCAGCCGGCCGGCGCCGGACCCCGAGGACGACAGCAGGTCGCGCTCGATCGGCTCGGACAGCGGCGCCTTGTCGGGCCAGGTCAGCACCAGCACGCGGGGCTCGAGGCGGCGCACGCGGTTGTGCGCGACCACGATCGCGACCTCGCCGCTCGAGAGCTCGACCAGGCTGCCGACGGGGAAGACCCCCACCGCCTGCACGAACTGCTCGACCAGCGGCTCGTGGAACGAGCTGCCGGCCCATTCGTAGAGGTTCATCAGCGCGTCCTGCGGGGCCGACGGGTTCGCGTAGGCGCGCGGCGTGATCAGCGCGGCGAAGCTGTCGGCGATCGCCGCCATCCGCCCGTAGATGCTGATGTCGTTGCCCTTGAGGCCCTTGGGGTAGCCGCTGCCGTCGAGCCGCTCGTGGTGCTGGACGATGCCGAGCTCCACCTCGGTCGGCAGCTCGCCGGCCTCGCGCAGCGCGTCGATGCCCAGACGCACGTGCTCCTTGATCATCCCGAACTCGGCCGAGGTCAGCATGCCGGGCTTGTCGAGCAGCGCGCGTGGCAGGCGGATCTTGCCGACGTCCGCGAGCATGCCGATCATGCCGAGCAGGCCGAGCTCGCGCTTCGGGAATCCGAGCTGGCGGCCGAGCGCGATCAGGTACAGCGCGACCTTCACGCCGTGGTTGTAGGTGTTGACGTCCTCCTCGCGCAGCCGGCCCACCCACAGCAGCGCGTCGGGGTTGTCGATCATGCTGGCGACCATGTCGTCGACGGCACCGGCCACTTCGGCGACCTGCGGGACGCGGCCTGCCTTCACGTCGGTGACCACCGCCTTGAGCACGTCCTCGCTGTGGCCGAATGTCGAACGGGCGCGCGGCAGCTCCTGCTGCAGGCTGTGCTTCTCTTCGTAGGTCTGGAGCTCGATGTCGTTGGGCAGCCAGCCGCGGATGGCGTCGCGGCTCGCCCGGTCGCGCTCTGTGCCAGAGGCCTGTGCGGCCTCGCCGCCGCGCAGCCCGCGGAACCAGGCCACCGTGCGCGCGACCAGGCCCGGTTCGTCGTTGCGTCCCGAGCCTGCGCTCTGGCGCAGGAAATCCCGGAAGCGCTGGCGCGTGTCGGAGCTGATCCGGACGTCGGCGCGGGTCTTGTACACGCGGCCGGCGCCGGATCGTGCGCCGCGGCGTTCGACAGGTGCAGTGTCCGGAAGGCTCGTCGGGGTCGGGGTCGGCTTCGTCTCGTCGGGGACCTCGGTCGCGACGACCTTGGCCGGCATCTTGGGCAGCGGCCTGGGCGGTGCCGGGGCCTCGTCGCCGCGCATCTCCGAGCGACGGATCGTGTCGGCCACCTCCGGGCTCGACATCTCCAGGTCGACGTACACGTAGCTGCAGCACTTGCGCAGGGTGTCGATCTCGACCTGACTGTCCGCGAGGAAGCCCTGCAGCAGGAACGGGGTGTCGAGCCAGGGGCGGTCGAGCTCGGCGATGAACATCCCGAGCTGCAGGGACTCGGACGCGACCTGATAGCGTCGGCTCGCCGTGATCTGCGAGACCGCGTTGTCGGGTTCCATTACCTGCTCGAGCCTGCTGTTCTGCACCGGTCCGTGTCCGTCAGTCGATATGAGGCGGGCGGCGGGCCGTACCACCTCGCCAGACCATGGTAGCCAGCCACCATGGCCCGTTCCAATCGATTAACGGGCGGGCGGTGCGTGGACCGCACTGCTGTCCGACGGGCGGACGCGCTCCGACTGCGGACGGCGGCCCCGCGGTCAGCCCGCGGTCAGCCCGCGCTCAGCGCGGCAGCGCCTGCCAGATCGCCCGGCTCGGGCCGGGCTGGTTGAGCGTGTAGAAGTGGATGCCCGGGGCGCCGCCCTCGAGCAGCCGCAAACACAGCGCGGTGACCACGTCGTGGCCGAAGGCGCGCAGCGACTCGACGTCGTCGGCGAAGCCCGCCAGGCGCAGCCGGATCCAGCGCGGAATCTCGGCACCGCAGGCGTCCGAGAAGCGGGCGAGCTGCGTGTAGTTGGTGATCGGCATGATGCCGGGCACGATCGGCGCGGTCACGCCCTGGGCGCGCGCCGCGTCGACGAAGCGGAAATAGGCGTCGGCGTTGAAGAAGTACTGCGTGATCGCCGCATCGGCGCCCGCGCGCATCTTGTGCACGAAGGCCGACAGGTCCGCGGCCGGCGAGGCCGCCTGCGGATGCACCTCCGGGTACGCGGCCACCTCGATGCGGAACCAGTCGCCGGTCCGCTCGCGCACGAACGCGACCAGATCGGACGCGTACCGGAACTCGCCGGCGTCGACCATGCCCGAGGGCAGGTCGCCGCGCAGCGCGACCAGCCGGCGCACGCCGTGCGAGCGCCAGTGCTCGAGCAGCTCGGCGATGCCCTCGCGGGTCGCGCCCACGCAGGACAGGTGCGGCGCGACCGAATGGCCTTCGGTGGCGATCTCGTCGACCACGCCGAGCGACTTGTCGCGGGTCGAGCCGCCGGCGCCGAAGGTGACGCTGAAGAACTCGGGCTCGAGCGCCGCGAGCTGGCGGCGCGTCTCGCGCAGCTTGGCCAGGCCCTCGGGCGTGTTCGGCGGGAAGAATTCGAAGCTGACCGGGATGCGGGGCTGGGTCATCGTGGGATCCGGGTTCGGGGCGGGCGCGCGGCGGGCACGCTCGCGTGGAGGAAGGACTCGCGGTTGCCGTCACCACCGGGCAGCGCGCTGTCGAAGGCACGGTGCACGGTCCAGCCGATCGCCCGACAGGCATCGGCCACCTGTGCGCAGGCGCGTGCCGGGCCGGCGGGGTCGGTCACGATGCCGCGGCCGTCGAGCGCCGACGGACCGAGCTCGAACTGCGGCTTGACCAGCAGCAGCACCGTCGCGTCCGGCGCGAG
This sequence comes from Burkholderiales bacterium, assembly GCA_027489195.1. Lineage (GTDB taxonomy): Bacteria > Pseudomonadota > Gammaproteobacteria > Burkholderiales > Burkholderiaceae_E > UBA4615. Next base: position 10,891 of record JAIYAG010000616.1, read on the forward strand.
CAGCGCGTCGGCCGCGGGCAGCACCTTCGCGAGCGAGATGAACGACAGGTCGGCGACCGCCATGTCGAAGCCGTCGGGGGGCGCGTCGGGAACGCTGGCGGCCACGAGCTCGGGCGTCGCGTCGCGCACGTTCAGTCGCTCGACGCAGCGCACCCTCGGGTCGTCGCGCAGCCGCGGGTGCAGCTGCCCGTGACCGACCTCGATGCCGACCACCCGCGCCGCGCCCGACTGCAACAGGCAGTCGGCGAAGCCGCCGGTGGACATGCCGAGGTCGAGCACGGTGCGGCCCGTCGGGTCGACACCCGCCTCGGCGAGCGCGTGGGCCAGCTTGGCCCCCGCGCGCGACACGAAGCGGGTCTCGTCCGAGTCGGCGACCCGCAGTTCGTCGAGCGGCCCCACCTGCTGGGACGCCCGCTCGATCCGCGCACCGCCGGCCCGGGACACCGCGCCGTCGGCGATCAGCCGCTGCGCGGCGCTGCGCGACGCGGCCAGGCCGCGCGCGACCAGCTCGACGTCGGCGCGCCCCAAGGGACGGCCGGACTCAGTAGCGGTAGGTGTCGGGCTTGTACGGGCCCTCGGTCGGGACACCGATGTAGCCCGCCTGCTCGTCCGACAGCTCGGTCAGCATCGCGCCGAGCTTCTTCAGGTGCAGGCGCGCGACCTTCTCGTCGAGGTGCTTCGGCAGCACGTAGACCTTGCCCTTGTCGTAGGCGTCCTTGTGCGTCCACAGCTCGATCTGCGCGATCGTCTGGTTGGCGAACGAGGAGCTCATCACGAACGACGGGTGGCCGGTGCCGCAGCCGAGGTTCACCAGGCGGCCTTCGGCCAGCAGGATGATCCGCTTGCCGTCCTTGAAGATGACGTGGTCGACTTGCGGCTTGATCTCGTCCCAGGTGCAGTTGGCCAGCGCAGCGACGTCGATCTCGTTGTCGAAGTGGCCGATGTTGCAGACGATGGCCTCGTCCTTCATCGCTTCCATGTGCTTGCGCGTGATGACGCTCAGGTTGCCGGTGGCCGACACGAAGATGTCGGCCTTGTCGGCGGCGTATTCCATGGTCACGATCTTGTAGCCTTCCATCGCGGCCTGCAGGGCGTTGATGGGGTCGATTTCCGTGACCCAGACTTGCGCCGACAGGGCGCGCAGCGCCTGTGCCGAGCCCTTGCCCACGTCGCCGTAGCCGGCCACGACGGCCACCTTGCCGGCGATCATCACGTCGGTGGCGCGCTTGATGGCGTCGACCAGGCTCTCACGGCAGCCGTACAGGTTGTCGAACTTGCTCTTGGTGACGCTGTCGTTGACGTTGATGGCGCGGAACATCAGGCTGCCCTTGGCAGACATCTCGTTCAGGCGGTGCACGCCGGTCGTGGTCTCTTCGGTCACGCCGATGATCTGCGCGCCCTTGCGGCTGTACCAGGTGGGGTCCACGGCCAGCTTGGCCTTGATGGCCGCGTACAGCACGGTTTCTTCTTCGCTGTGCGGGTGGCTCAGCACGCTGGTGTCGGTCTCGGCCTTCTTGCCCAGGTGCATCAGCAGCGTTGCGTCGCCGCCATCGTCCAGGATCATGTTCGGGCCTTCGTGCACGGCACCCTTGGCGCCGAACTCGAAGATCTTGTGGGTGTATTCCCAGTAGTCGGCCAGCGTCTCGCCCTTGTAGGCGTAGACCGGCGTGCCGGCCACCACCAGCGCGGCGGCGGCGTGGTCCTGCGTGCTGTAGATGTTGCAGCTGGCCCAGCGCAC
>JAIYAG010000599.1 GCA_027489195.1 Burkholderiales bacterium
CGCCCTTCGGATCGAACTTCTGCGACTGCGTCACCGGGTTGAAGATGCGGAAGTAGGGCTGCGCGTCGCAGCCGCTCGACGAGGCCCACTGCCAGCCGCCGTTGTTCGCCGCCAGGTCGTAGTCGTTCAGGTGCCGGGCGAAGATGCGCTCGCCGCGCCGCCAGTCGACGCCGAGGTCCTTGCACAGGAACGAGGCGACCACCATCCGCAGCCGGTTGTGCATGTAGCCGCTGGTCAGCAGCTGGCGCATCGCCGCGTCCACCAGCGGGTAGCCGGTCCGCGCCTCGCACCATGCGGCGAACAGCGTGTCGCCCTGCTCGCCGGTCTCCCATTCGATGCGGTCGTACTCGGGCCTGAACGAGCGCTCGGCCACCCGCGGATGGTGATGCAGGACCTGGAAGTAGAAGTCGCGCCAGACCAGCTCGGACAGCCAGGTGCGCGCGCCTTCGGCGTCGGCGGGCTCGGCGCGTAGCGCGTGCAGCGCCTCGCGCACGAGCGTGCGGATCGAGACCGTGCCGAAGCGCAGGTGGGCCGACAGGTAGGACGGCCCGCGCACGGCGGGGAAGTCGCGGGCCTCGCGGTAGCGGCCGATGCGCCCGACGAAGTCCGCGAGCAGCCGCGCACCGCCGCTGGCGCCGGTCGGCAGCGCGAGCGAAGCGAGGTCGGTCGGCTCGAAGCCGATCGCGGCGAGCGACGGCACGCCGTCGACCGGCGCGGTGCCGGCCTCGCCCGCCGCCGTGGCGGCGCGCAGCCCCGCCGGCGGCGGCGCCAGGCGCCCTGCGGCGGACGCGTCCACCGTGCGGGGCGCGACCGGACCGAGCTCTGCGCCTTCGGCCTCGAGCCGCTTCATCCACGCGTTGCGGTAGGGCGTGAACACCGAGAAGGGCCGGCCCTGGCCGGTGAGCACCTCGTCCGTCTCGTAGACGACCTGGTCCTTGACGAGCACGAGCCGCCGGCCGTCGCCACGCAGCCTCGCCTCGACCTCGGCATCGCGCCGTACCGCGTCGGGCTCGTAGTCGCGGGCCGCCACGACCGTGGCCGCACCGAGCCGGGCCGCGAGCGCGGCGATCGCATCGGCGGCGCGGTCGTGCACGACGATCAGTCCGCCGCCGAGCGCGCGCAGCGACGCGTCGAGCTCGCGCAGCGCATCGCGGATGAACTCGACGCGGCGGTCCGCGCGCGTGGGCAGGGCGTCGAGGATCTCGCGGTCGTAGACGAACGCGCAGTGCACGCGGGCGCAGCCGGCGAGCGCATGGGCGAGCGCGGCGTGGTCGTCGACGCGCAGGTCGCGCCGGAACCAGACGAGGCCGGTGTCGGAGGAAAGCGTGGGCATGGGCAGCTCCGCAGGGGGGCGCGATTGTGCCGTCAGGACCGCCCCTTTACAATGGTTTCATGGCTGCACCCGACGTCGCGACGAACCTGACGAACCACTTCCTGCTCGCGATGCCCAACATGGCGGACCCCAACTTCGGCGGGGCCGTGGTGTTCATCGCCGAGCACAGCGCGAAGGGCGCGCTCGGCCTGGTCATCAACCGGCCGATGGAGCTCGACCTGCAGTCGCTGTTCGAGCGCATCGACCTCAAGCTCGAGATCGCCCCGCTCGCGGCGAGCCCGGTGTTCTTCGGCGGCCCCGTCCAGACGGATCGCGGGTTCGTCCTGCATCAGCCGCTGGGCACCTGGAACTCGACCGTGTCGATCGGCGACTCGCTCGGCCTGACCTCCTCGAAGGACGTGCTCGAGGCCGTGGCCCTGGGCGAGGGGCCGAGCCGGCTGCTGGTCACGCTCGGCTACGCCGGCTGGGGTCCCGGCCAGCTCGAGGACGAGATCGCGCGCAATGCCTGGCTGACCGTCGAGGCCCATCCCGACGTCATCTTCGAGACGCCGGTCGCGCAGCGCCTGTCGCGCGCCTACGGGCTGCTGGGCATCGACCCGGCGTTCCTGTCCTCGTCCGCCGGCCATGCCTGAGCCCCGGGGCGGCCGCGCCGCCCCGGACACGATGCCCGGCGGCGTCGCCCCAGGCACGCTGCCCGGCCGCGCCGCTCCCGAGACGCTGCTCGGCTTCGACTTCGGCGTGCGGCGCATCGGGGTGGCGATCGGCAACACCCTGATCGGCGACGCACGCCCGCTCGCGATCGTCGAGGCGGTGCCGGTCGATCGCCGCTTCGAGCGGATCGCGGCCCTGCTGCGCGAGTGGCAGCCGCAGCGTCTGGTCGTCGGCCGGCCGCTCGACGGGGACGGCTCGGCGACCGAGACCACCCGTCTGGCCGACCGCTTCGCCAACCAGCTGAACGGGCGCTTCGGCCTGCCGGTCGAGCGCGTCGACGAGCGGTTTTCCAGCCGCGAGGCTCAGGCTATCATCGCGTCCGCCGGCGGCCGTGCCGGCGACGACGACGACGGCGTGGCCGCGGCGGTCATCCTGTCGCAGTACCTGGACGGGCTGCGCCGCCGCCCCGACGCCGACCCCGCCCACGAGACCCCGACCCGATGACCGATCCCGCTGCCGCCGACGCGAGCCCGCGAACGCTCGACGCCGAGGCGATCTACGCCGCGCTGCGAGCCTCGGTGGCCGCGCGCATCGCCGCCGCGGGCGGGCAGGGCCCCGCGATCGTCGGCATCCACAGCGGCGGCGCCTGGATCGCGCGGCGCCTGCACGAGGAGCTGTGCCCCGGGGCGCCGCTCGGCTTCCTGTCGAGCGCGTTCCACCGCGACGACTTCTCCGAGCGCGGCCTGCGCGCGGCCGGCGGCGCCGGCACCACCCGGATCGACTTCCCGGTCGACGGCGCCGACATCGTCCTCGTCGACGACATCCTCTACACCGGCCGCACCGTGCGTGCCGCGCTCAACGAGCTCTTCGACTACGGCCGCCCCGCGTGCGTGGCGCTCGCGGTGCTGCTCGACCGCGGCGGGCGCGAGCTGCCGGTCCAGGCCGACCATGTCGGCGCCGCGCTGCCGCTCGGGCCGGGCCGGGGCTTCGTGCTCGGGCGCGCCGACGACGGCCGCTTCACGCTCGCGGTGGAGCCCGCCTGATGCGACATCCGCAACTCAACGAGCACGGCGAGCTGCGCCACCTGCTGACCATCGAGGGCCTGCCGCGCGACATCGTCACGCATGTGCTCGACACCGCGTCCTCGTTCCTCGAGGTCAGCGACCGCCAGGTGAAGAAGGTGCCGCTGCTGCGCGGCAAGTCGGTCTTCAACCTGTTCTTCGAGAACAGCACGCGCACGCGCACCACCTTCGAGATCGCGGCCACGCGGCTGTCGGCCGACGTGGTGAACCTCGACGTGCGCACGTCGTCGGCCTCGAAGGGCGAGTCGCTGCTCGACACCATCGACAATCTCGCCGCGATGCACGCCGACATGTTCGTCGTGCGGCATGCGCAGAGCGGCGCCCCGTACATGATCGCGCAGCACGTCGGCCCCGGCCTGCACGTGATCAACGCCGGCGACGGCCGGCACGCGCACCCCACCCAGGGGCTGCTCGACATGTACACCATCCGCCACTTCAAGAAGGACTTCACCAACCTGACGGTGGCGGTGGTGGGCGACGTGCTGCATTCGCGCGTGGCCCGCAGCGACATCCACGCGCTGACCACGCTCGGCGTGCCCGAGGTCCGGGTGATCGCGCCGCTCACGCTGCTGCCGCCCGGTCTCGAGCAGATGGGCGTGCGCACCTTCACCGACATGCGCGCGGGCCTGAAGGACGTCGACGTGGTGATCATGCTGCGCCTGCAGAACGAGCGCATGCGCGGCGCGCTGCTGCCCTCGGCGCAGGAGTACTTCAAGCACTACGGCCTGACCGCCGAGAAGCTCGCCCTCGCCAAGCCCGATGCGATCGTGATGCACCCGGGTCCGATGAACCGCGGCGTCGAGATCGAGTCGGCGGTGGCCGACGGCGTGCAGTCGGTGATCCTCGAGCAGGTGACCTTCGGCATCGCGGTGCGCATGGCGGTGATGAGCATCCTCGCGGGCAACCGCTGACCGGCCCCGACGAGCCCGACACGATGAGACTGACGATCACCGGCGCCCGCGTCGTCGACCCCGCGAGCGGGCTCGACGCGACCACCGACCTGCACCTGGCCGACGGACGCGTGGCCGCCGTCGGCACCGCGCCCGACGGCTTCGAGGCCGACCGCCGCATCGAGGCCCGCGGGCTGGTCGCCTGCCCGGGTTTCGTCGACCTGTCGGCGCGGCTGCGCGAACCCGGCTTCGAGTAC
>JAIYAG010000337.1 GCA_027489195.1 Burkholderiales bacterium
ACCGACACGTCCAGCCCCGAGGTCGGCTCGTCCATGAACACCAGCCGCGGCCCGGTCACCAGGTTGCGGGCGATCTGAAGCCGCTGCTGCATGCCGCCCGAGAAGCGCTCGGGCGTGTCGTCGACGCGGGACGGATCGAGCTCCACCCGCGCCATCCAGTCGCAGGCGGCCGCACGCAGCCGCCCGTAGTGCGAGCCGCCCAGCGCCATCAGCCGCTCGGCGACGTTCGCCCCGGCCGACACCGTCATCCGCAGGCCGTCGCGCGCGTGCTGCTCGACGAAGCCCCAGTCGGTCCGGGCGAGCATGCGTCGCCGCTGCTCCGACAGCGTCGCGAGATCGACGGTCACCGAGCCGCCGGCCTCGTCGCGCAGCGCGTAGCGGACCGTGCCGGCATCCGGCGGCACACGCTGCGCGAGCAGGTTCAGCAGGGTGGTCTTGCCCGAGCCGGACTCGCCGACCACGGCCAGCACCTCGCCCGGCCACAGCTCGAAACCGACGTCGCGGCACGCCCAGCGTGCACCGTAGCGCTTGCCCAGGCCGTGGGCCGAGAGCAGCGGCTGCGGCGGCTGCGGCCGAGGATCGGTCGTGGCGCTCATGCCGAACCGTCCGATCCGAGGTGGCCGGCCTCGCGCCGCTCGCGGCAGTGGTCGCTGTCCGAGCAGACATGGCGGCGCGTGCCGGCGTCGTCGACGATCAGCTCGTCGAGGAAGCTGTCCGACGCCCCGCACAGCGCGCAGGCCTGCGGCCAGCGCTGGACCTCGAACGGATGGTCGTCGAAGGCGAGGCTCTCGACCGTCGTGTACGGCGGGATCGCGTGGATCCGCTTCTCGCGGCCCGCCCCGAAGAGCTGCAGCGCCGGGCTGCGGTGCAGCTTGGGATTGTCGAACTTCGGGATCGGCGAGGGCGACATCAGGTAGCGGCCGTCGACCCGGACCGGATAGTCGTAGGTGGCGGCGATCGCGCCCAGATGCGCGATGTCCTCGTAGAGCCGCACGCTCATCAGGCCGTAGTCGGCGAGCGCGTGCAGCCTCGCGGTCTCGGCACGGCGCGGTTCGAGCCGGAACAGCGGCTCGGGCTGCGGCACCTGGAACACCAGGATCTGCCCGTCACGCAGGGGGCGCTCCGGGATCCGGTGTCGGGTCTGGATCAGCGTCGCGTCGGCGGTGCGCGAGGTGGTCGCCACCCCGGTGGTGCGCGCGAAGAAGCGCCGGATGTTGACCGCGTTCACGGTGTCGTCGGAGCCCTGGTCGATCACCTTGAGCACGTCCTCGCGGCCGATGAGGGCCGCGGTCACCTGGATGCCGCCGGTGCCCCAGCCGTAGGGCAGCGGCATCTCGCGGCTGCCGAAGGGCACCTGGTGGCCGGGGATCGCCACCGCCTTGAGGATCGCGCGGCGCACGTGACGCTTGGTCTGCTCGTCGAGGAACGCGAAGGTGTAGCCCTCGGCAGTGGGCGCCGCGCTCACGGGCGGTCTCCGTCGCGTGCGGCGCGCAGCCGGCGCACCAGCTCGAGCTCGGCCTGGAAGTCGACGTAGTGCGGCAGCTTCAGGTGCTGAACGAAGCCGGACGACTCGAGGCTGTCGCCGTGCGACAGCACGAACTCCTCGTCCTGCGCGGGCGCGGTCACCGGTTCGCCGAGCTCGCGGGCGCGCAGCGCGCGGTCCACCAGCGCCATCGACATCGCCTTGCGCTCGCACTCGCCGAACGCGAGCCCGTAGCCGCGCGTGAACTGCGGCGGCACCTCGTGTCCGCCGTGGAACTGGTTGATCATCTGGCACTCGGTGACGGTGATCTCGCCGAGCTCGACCGCGAAGCCCAGTTCGTCCGGCACGAACTCGACGGTGACCTCTCCCATGCGGATCTCGCCGGCGAACGGATGGCTGCTCGCATAGCCGCGCTGCGTCGAGTAGCCCATCGCCAGCAGCCAGCCTTCGTCCGCGCGGGCGAGCACCTGCAGGCGCGCGTCGCGGCCGGCCGGAAAGCGCATCGGTTCGCGGGTCACGTCGAACGGATCGGGTTCGGGTTCCGGCGAGCGCTCGGTGCCGGGTGCGGCCACCGCCGGGCGCTCGGGCTCGATCAGCCCCTCGCGACCCAGCAGGTCGAGCACACGCGGCATCGTCCGGTCGACCGGAACGTCCTCGGGCGCGACCGGCACCGGACCGCCTTCGGCGGCGAGCGCGAAGTCGAGCAGCCGCTGCGTGTAGTCGTGCGTGGGGCCGAGCACCTGCCCGCCCGGAAGGTCCTTGAAGGCGGCCGAGATCCGCCGGCGGATCGCCATCGTGCCGGTGTCCAGGGGCTGCGCGGCCCCCAGCCGCGGCAGCGTGGTCCGGTAGGCGCGCAGCAGGAACACCGCCTCGTACAGGTCGCCGCTCGCCTGCTTGATCGCCAGCGCGGCGAGGTCCGGGTCGTAGAGCGAGCCTTCGGTCATCACCCGGTGCACGCCGAGACGCAGCTGCTCGCGGATCTGCGCGACCTCGAGCTCGGCCAGCGCCGGATCGCCGCGACGCGCCGCCGCCAGCAGTCCCCAGGAATGCTCGATCGCGGTCTCGCCGCCCTTCACCGACACGTACACCGTCAGCCTCCGTCCGCGGGCGACACCCGCGTGGTGCGCGGCAGTCCGACGATCGCGTCGCCCGCCACCAGAACCAGGTCGACCCCGCTCGGGAAACGCGCATGGTTGTCGGCCCACTGCGCCCAGAACCCGTCGGGCAGACCCGCGGGTGCCAGCGTGACCGGCGCCGCGAGCCCGGGTCCGCTCGCACGCATCGGCGTGCCGCCCTCGAGCGCGGGAAGCTGCACGATCAGCGTGGTCGAGCGCTCCGGCGCCTCGTCGGTGCCGAGCGCGAAGTCGGCGAGGCGCGCGCCTGCGCGACCGAGTGCCGCCGGCTCGACGACCAGCGCGAACACCGCCGCATCGCGTCGCGCCGCGACCGGCGCGCCGCTGTGGAAGCGCAGCCAGGCGGACGCGTCGGCCCCCTCCCACCAGACCGGCGTCTCGGGATCGGCGAGGGCGAGCAGCAGCGCCGCCGCCGCGGGGGCGAGCCCCGGCACCTCGGGCGCGACCGCGGGACAGGGGACCGCCGCCGCGGGCCGGGACAGCGCGGTCAGCAGTGCCCGGAACACCGCCTGCGCGCCGCCCTGCGGGTCGGCGAGCCCGGGCGGCAGGTCGTCCATCGGGGCCGCTGCGTTCATTCGCCGCGCACCGACGTGAAGAACTCGACCCGGCTCGCACCGGCCCGCGCCGCGGCGGCCTCGCGCTGCTGCACCTGCACGCCGCGCAGCGGTTCGATCAGGCCCGGCGCGAGCCGATCCCGATAGGCCGGCACCTGCATCAGCGCATCGAGCACCGCGACCAGCTCGGCCTTGCGGGCGTCGCGACCCAGCACGTGTCCGCTGCCCACCGGCCCGTCGGCCAGCCGCACCGCACACCGCGTGACCGTCGCCTCGCCGAGATTGAAGGCGTCGCCGCCGCCGCCGATCCGCCCGCGCAGCATCACCATGCCGATCTCCGGGCGCCGCAGCAGCGACCAGCGCTGCGAGGGCGCCCAGCGCGCGAGGCCGTCCTCCAGCTCGGCCGTCGCGGCGCGGGCCAGCACCGACAGCCAGTCCTGTCGCAGCGCGACGTCCTCGGCCACCGTGCCGGGGTCGGGCGGAGTCATCTGTCTGTCTCAGTGAGTGTGTAGGCTCGACAGCCTCGCGATCCAACAAGTCACGACCATGACAGTCGGTTGCCTGCCGCGCGCTTCCCGGCACGGGTGCTGCGGTGCGGCCGCCCTCCGAGAGCGTCGCGTCGCGCTCGGTGCAGTCGGAGTGCGGCCGTGACCGAGCCGACGCCGAGCGCGTCACCGCGCTGGGCGGTGTACTACGCACCGGCCGCAGGCAGCCCGTGGTGGCGGTTCGGCAGCGCCTGGCTCGGGCGCGACGAGATCGCCGATCGACCGCTCGCGCAGACCCCGCCGCCCGCCGGCATCGACGGGGCCCGCTGGACCGCGATGACCGAGGCGCCGCGCCGCTACGGCTTCCACGCGACGCTGAAGGCACCGTTCCGTCTCGCCGACGGCGTGAGCGAATCGGACCTCCGGGCGGCCCTGGCCGCGACCGCCGCCCGCCTTCGGCCCGTGGCGCTCGGGACGCTGGTGCCGCGGGTGTTCGACGGCTGGGTCGCGCTGACCGCGCCGCAGGCCGACGCGCCGCTGGCCGAGCTCGCCGCCGCCTGCGTGGTCGAGCTCGATGCGCTGCGCGCACCGCTGTCCGCGGACGAGCTCGCGCGTCGCCGCGCTCTGGACCTGGATGCGCGAGGGCGCGAGCTGCTGCTGACCTATGGCTATCCGCAGGTGCTGGAACGGTTCCGCTTCCACCTGACGCTCGCCGCGGTCGACGACCCGGCGCTCGCCGAACGCGTCCGCGCGGCGGCCGAAGCGGCGGCCGCACCGCTCGGGCGCGACCATCCGGCGGTGCTCGATCGGCTGTGCCTGTTCGTCGAGCCGGCGCCGGGTGCGCCGCTGCGGCGCGTGCACGAGGTCGCGCTCGCTCTCGGCTGACGGGACTCGGCCGGCCGCGACGAACGCCGTCACGTCGTCGGGTACCGGCTCGCCCCGGCCCTACTTCAGCAGCCGCATCCCCAGCCGTCTGGCGGCCTTCGCGTCGAAGGTGACGGCCGTGGCGCCCCGCTCGGCGGCCAAGGACACGATCAGCGCGTCATGCAGATCGACGCGGCCGCGCCTGTAGAGCGATACGGCCCGGCGCACGGCGGCCGCCTCCTGGACCTGTAATGCCGCAGCCGAGAGCAGATCGTCCAGGACCTCACAGACCAGCGACGGCTTGGCGGCATAGCGGCTCTCGAGCACCCAGACGGTCTCGAGCAGCGCGACGAGGCTCACGAAGGCGGGCTCGGCGGCGCTGATCTCTTCCTCGATGAGGCGGGTGGCCGCCGTCGATTGACTCGGGTCGTCCTGCGCGATGTAGCGCACCAGCACGTTCGTGTCGAGGGCCCACATCAGCGCGCGCCGGCACGCGCCCGGCGCTCGGCGATCGCCTGCTGCATGTCTTCCAGCGTAACGGGTTGCGGGGGAACCGGTACCCGGCCCCTGAGCCTGCGCACGTCGCCCACGGCCGGGATGAGGCGCACGCCCTCCTCGTCCATGCAGAAGCGCACCACCGAGCCCTGGACAAGACCCAGCCTCCTGCGCACATCCGCGGGGATGACCACCTGCCCCTTGCTCGAAACGGTGGCGCTGAGTTCGATGGCCATGAGCGGGCTCCGTTCGGGCGTGTGCGGCAGGGTGCCGCATCACAGTAAGACATGATGACTTACCATACAGGCCTTGTCCAACCCGGGCGCGCGCGGACCGGCTCGATGCCAATTCCCGCACGGTCCGGCGCGACGCCCTCTCGCCGCCCGCGTACCGTTCCACCGGACGCCCGGCCGAGGCGTCTCAGCCCGCCCGCCCCCAGGAGGCCGACATGCCCGTCACACCGACGCCCCGCGCACCGCGCCGCCGCGCGCCGATCGCCGCGCCCGCGAAGGTCCGCACCCGCAAGGCCGCGGCTGCACACGCGCCCGCCGTCCCCCCCGCCCGCCTTCCCGAGCAGTCCCACGGCCTGCCGCATGCCGAGCGACTCGCCGCAGGCAAGGCGCTGCGGTCCCGCGTCGCGCGCGAGGCCGTCGCGAAATGGCTGCCCGACGGCCGCCGCGCCGACCCCGTCGACCTGCTGGTGGCGAGCAGCGCCGGCCGCGTGCCCGAGCTGGTGCCGATCCGCTACGGGCGGATGCTGGCCAGCCCCTTCACGTTCTTCCGCGGCGCGGCGACGGTGATGGCGCACGACCTGTCGTTCCTGCCGGTCACGGGCATGCAGGTGGTGGCCTGCGGCGACTGCCACCTGATGAACTTCGGCGGCTTCGCGTCGGCCGAGCGGCAGCTGGTCTTCGACATCAACGACTTCGACGAGGTGTCGGTCGCGCCCTGGGAGTGGGACGTGCTGCGGCTCTCGGCGAGCTTCGTGATCGCGGGGCGCGCCAACGGCTTTCGCGAGGCCGACAGCCGCGAGGCGGCCTGGACGGCCGCGCAGTCGTACCGCACGCACATGGCCCGCTACGCGGAGATGCCGGTACTCGAGGCCTACTACGAGTCGATCGACCTCAAGCGGCTGTTCCTGACCGAGGAGACCGACGAGGAGATGCGCGCGCTCAACCGCAAGCGCATCCGGAAGGCACAGCGCGAGTCCGCGCACCTGAAGGAGTACGCGAAGCTCGCGGTGCAGTCGGGCGACGCGCCGCGGATCCGTGACGAGCCGCCGCTGATCTTCCACGACACGGACATGTCGCGTCAGGCCGGTTTCCGCGAGATGGTGGAGCGGATGCAGGCCGAGTACGCGGCCTCGCTGCCGCCCGAGCGTCGGCTGCTGTTCGACCGCTTCCGCCTCGCCGACGTGGCGATCAAGGTGGTGGGCGTGGGCAGCGTGGGCACCTACTGCGGGATCGCGCTGATGGTCTCGGGCACCGGCGACCCGCTGTTCCTCCAGTACAAGGAGGCGCGTCCGTCGGTGCTCGAGCCGTACTGCGGGCGGCTGCCCTTCGCGCACGACGGCGAGCGCGTGGTCTTCGGCCAGCGGCTGCTGCAGGCGAGCGCCGACATCTTCCTCGGCTGGACCACGGGCGGCTTCACCGGCCGCAACTTCTACATCCGCCAGCTGCGCGATGCGAAGATCAAGCCGACGGTGGAGATCATGAAGCCGGCCAACCTGCGCACCTATGCCACAGCCTGCGGCTGGGCGCTGGCCCGCGCGCACAAGCGCACCGCCGACGCGGTGATGCTCACCGGATACCTCGGCACGAGCACGGCCTTCGAGGACGCGGTGACCGCCTTCGCGGCACGCTACGCGGATCGCAACGAGCGCGACCACGCGGCGCTGGTGGCCGCGGTCCGGGCTGGACGGATTGAAGCGCTCGGCGAGACCTGATCAGGGGCAACCCTAACCTGGGTTCGAATCCCACCCTCTCCGCCAGCACCGACTACGAGGCCGCGCGCTCGCGTCGGTGCTCGGTCGCTGCGCCTACTTGGTCTCGAGCGCGGCCAGCGTCACGATGGCCTGCGCCCAGTGCACATACTTCAGTTCGGCGAGGTCCTTGATGGTCTTCACATTGAAGGCCTTCGCCAGCAGCTCCGCATCGCTGTCGCTCACGCCCTGCAGCGCGGCGATGGGGGCATTGACGAGCTCTGCAAGGCTCATCGACTCATAGGCTTTGTCGAGGGCATCGTTGATGTTCATCGGGCATTCCTGGTGAGCGGCTGAAGGCAGTGACCGTGTTGACGCCGTGCAGTGTCGATTCGCCGGGCTCTGCGGTCGGTCGAAGTGTAAGGCGATTCCGGCGGCCATCAAGCAGCACCCCACCCTTCCGATGGCGATCCAGGGCGACTTCGTGTTCGACGCGGCGCCAACGGCCGGCAGATCACCTGCCTGTCGTTCGTGGCTGCAGCCGGGGCCCCTCCCCGCCGTCAGGCATCGTCGGGGCGCATCACCTGCTCGGCGCGCGTCGGGTAGAGGATCGCATCGGCGAAGCGGTGCATCGCCTCGATCTCCTCGTCGCTGCGGTAGGTCGGGCGCGTGCCCTTGAGCGCCGCGGGCACGTAGTGCGGCGCCTTGCCCAGGATGAACGGCACGTCGAGCGACAGCACCCGCACCCGCTCGAACGCACCGCTGCCGAGGAAGGCGATCGTCGCGTCGTCGTGCACGTGGATCACCGCGCCGACGTCCGGGCGAAGCCGGAGGATCTCGCGGTTCAGGTTGTGACCGACGCTGGTGGTGCGCGTCCCATCGAGCGGCTGCAGCGTCGGCCGCGGGCCGGCGCGCGAGCGCTTCGGCCCTGAGTGAGGTCCTGAGCGAGGCCCTCGGGAAGGCCCTGCCGGCGCTCAGCCGCCCACGACGAACGCCGTCACGTCGTCGAGCACCGGCGCGATCCAGCGCAGCGGCCCGGCGAAGGCGCCGACCAGCGTCACATGGTTGGCGCGCGGATAGAGCCGCTCGACGACCGGCGTGCCGCCCTCGCGCAGCCGGCTCGCGAGCTGCCCGGTGTTGCGTGTCGGATCGACCAGCGAGTCCGAGGCGGCCGCGCCCAGGAACACCGGCCGGTCGAAGCCGCGCGCATGGTCGATCGGCTGCGTGCCCGGCGGGTAGTCGGGGTGGAAGAACACCGGCTTGACGTCGGGGTTCTCGATCGGCAGGAAGTCGTAGGGGCCGGCGAGGCCCCAGAAGCCGGCGAGCGCGCCGGGCGGCACGCCGGCCTCGGCGAGCCAGCGCCGGTCGAACGCGAGCATCGCGGCGTTGTAGGCGCCCGCGCTGTGCCCCGCCACGAAGAGCCGCGCCGGATCGCCGCCCCAGCCGCCGAGCTGGCGGCGCGTCCAGGCGAGCGCGCGGGCGCCGTCCTCGAGGAAGGCCGGATAGCGGACCTGCGGATAGACCCGGTAGGCGGGAATCACGGCCAGCATGCCGCGCGAGGCGAGCGCGCGGCCGACGAAGCGGTAGGTGGCCCGCGCGCCGCCGTTCCACGAGCCGCCGTAGAAGAACACCACCACCGGCCAGCCGGCCGCGGGCGGCGTGCCGGCGGGCACGTAGACGTCGAGCCGATGGCGCGGATCCTCGCCGAAGGCGAGGTCGGTCTGCTCGCGTGCGTCGGCAGGCGTCACCGCCGCGAGCGCGCCGCCCCAGGAGCAGCCGGCGAGCGGGGCCGTGGCGAACGCGGCCACGCTCGCGAGCAGGCCGCGGCGACGCCCCGATGCCATCAGCGGTTCCCGGCCGGCACGTCCTTCATCGCGCCCTCGAAGCGGGTGCGCAGCTCGCGCTTCAACAGCTTGCCGCTCGGGTTCTTCGGCAGCGTGTCGACGAACACCACCTTCTTCGGCACCTTGAAGTGCGCCATCTGCGCGCGGCAATGGGCGATGACCTGCTCTTCGGTCATCGCCTCGTGGCCGGGCTTGCGCACGATGACCGCGGTGACCGCCTCGATCCAGTACGGATGCGGCAGGCCGACGACCGCGACCTCGGACACGCCCTCGAACCGGTAGACCGTCTCCTCGACCTCGCGCGAGGCGACGTTCTCGCCGCCGGTCTTGATCATGTCCTTCTTGCGATCGACGACGGTGATGTAGCCCTCGTCGTCGATGGTCGCCAGGTCGCCG
>JAIYAG010000218.1 GCA_027489195.1 Burkholderiales bacterium
AGCACGCCGAAGAGCAGCGCGAGCCACAGGCTGGCGTCTGCAGCGGCGCCGAGCGCGTCGGTGGCATCGGACGCCGCCGGACCGGGCGCGCCCAGCGGGCCTTGCGTGCCGCCGAGCAGCGAGCCGCCGGCCTTGGAGAGCCCCGCGGGTTGTGCGGCGACCGACACCAGCGTGCCCGTCGGCGCCGGCCCCGCGGCGACCGGCGCCTGCAGTTCGAGCGGACGGCCGTCGACCATCAGCAGGCCATCGATCGATGCCGGCAGCGTGGCCCCGTCGGCGAGCGCGAGGTCGAGCCGCCAGCCGGCAGCGGTCTTCGACAGGGCCTGCGGCGCGGGTGCCGACACGACGCCCTCGGCATAGGGGAAGAACTCGGCACTCGCGATCGCGGCGCCGCCGGGCGGCGACGGGAACGCGATCGCGAGCCGCTGGCCGTCGCGATGGGCGCCGCCCCCCACGGGCGCCGCGGCATCCGGCGTGCGGGCGGCCATCGCGTCGAAGAGCGGTGCGTGGGACGACCGGGCCGGTTGCGCCGCGGCCTCGGCCGCGACCGGCAGATCGATCGCCAGCCGCGCCTCGCCCGGGATGCAGACGTCCTTGCAGACCAGCCACTGCGCCGCCGCCTCGATGCGCACGCGGGCGCCGGTCAGGCCGCGCGGCACCTCGGCCGCGAACGGCAGCACGATCTCGTCCTCGTAGCCGTAGTTGGCGAGCGGACCGACCCACAGCCGTACCGGCGCGGGCCACCGGACCGCGTCGAAGCGGGTGCCGGAGGGACCGGAGGGCTCGATCTGGGTGGCGAGGCCGGAGTCGCCGGGATTGCGCCAGTAGGTGTGCCAATGCGGCTCGTGGCGGATCCGAAGGCCGAGCAGCACGCGCTCGCCCGGGCGCACCGCGGCACGTTCGGCGACCAGCTCGACCTCCACCGCATCGACCCGCTGGACACCGGTCCTGGCCTGCGGCGCGGGGGCCTGCGCGGACGCGAGTCCGGCCGCCGCGAGCAGCGTCAGCCCGAGCGCGAGCGTGGCCGCCCGACGGACCGCCCGGCCGAGCGGCCCGAGGGGTTCGTTGCGGCGCAGCACGCTCGTGTCCATGCGTCGATGCTACCCGATCCGTCCACGCCACCCGTCGCGCCCCGGAGCTCGGCCGTCGGCTTGACCCTGTGGGAGCGAATCCCTACCATCGACCGCATGGAAGAAGAACTGCAGGCGCTGCAGGAGCGCATCGAGCGCCTGCTCCAGGGATCCCGCCGCCTCGCCGACGAGAACCGCCGGCTCCAGGCCGAGCTGGTCGAATCGCGCGAAGCACGGCTGCGCCTCGAGCGCAGGATGGGCGAGGCGCGCAGCCGCGTCGAAGCCGCCCTGTCCCGCCTGCCCGCCTTCGCGGACGACGGCCACGACGTCCAGCACGTGCGTGATGCTGCCCACTGACATGGAGCAGATCGACGTCCGCATCCTCGACCGCGACTACCGGCTCGCGGTGCCCGCCGAGGAGAAGGAACGGCTGCTCGACGCGGTCCGGGTGGTCGACGAGAAGATGCGCTCGATCCGCGACGCCGGACGCGTCGCCGGTCTCGACCGCATCGCCGTGATGGCCGCGCTCCAGCTCGCCCACGACCTGCTCGGTTCGCGCGATGCGGCCGAGACCGAAGCGGTGCCCGCCGCGGACGCCGCACGCCGCATCCGCCGGATGACCGAGGAGCTCGACGCCGAGCTGCGTCGGCAGGACTCGCTGTTCTGACCGACGCGCCGCGCGCGCACGCTCCTTCGGCATAGGTCTTCGGCGCCACACGATAGGCCGATCGTCGGCCACGCTTTGAACCGCCGGCCGAGCGACGTACAATCGGTTCACCCTGCGGTGTTCGCTTAGGCCATACATTCCTTGTTCAATGCGAAAGCACCCAGGCCGCGGGTCTAGTAGCGCGTCACTGTTGTGATTGTCCCCAGTCGGACGAACCTGATGTGATGCCACTCGCGGCCGCCCTGAACTTCATTGTTCAGGATGCTGGTCGACCGGCACAGGCGGGGTCCTCATTCACGGCGCGCGCTCCTCGGAGCGCGCGTTCCTTTTGGCGGGCCCGCTCGGGCGCGCCGGCGCCCACCCGATGACTGCAGGCCCCGACCGGCGCTACTGGCTGATGAAGTCCGAGCCGCAGGAGTGCTCGATCGACGACGCGCTCGCCGCGCCGGCCGCCACCGTGCCCTGGGTCGGCGTGCGCAACTACCAGGCGCGCAACTTCATGCGCGACGCGATGCGCCTCGGCGACGGCGTGCTGTTCTGGCATTCCGGCTGCGAGCCGCCGGGCATCGCCGGGCTCGCCGAGGTGGCCTCGGCCCCGTATCCCGACCCCACGCAGTTCGAGCCCGGCTCGCCGTACCACGACCCGTCCGCACGCCCCGATGCCCCGCGCTGGATGCTGGTCGACGTGCGCGCGCTGCGGCGCACGCCCTACCTCACGCCGGCTGCGCTGCGCGCGCATCCCGAACTCGCCGGGCTGCAGGTCCTGCGCCGCGGCAACCGGCTGTCCATCACGCCGGTGACGCCGCAGGAGTGGGTGTTCCTGAGCGGGCTGCTGGGCTGAGTCGAACGCACCCGCACCCATGTCCTTTTCGCTGATCGCCGCGCTCCTGGTGCTGGGGGCGTTCACGGGCTTCGCCGCCGGCCTGCTCGGCATCGGCGGCGGCATGCTGATGGTGCCGTTCATGTCGATGGTGCTGGATGCGGTCGGCGTGCCGCACGACGAGGTCGTGAAGGTCGCGATCGCCACCTCGCTCACCACCATCGTCTTCACCTCGGCCTCGAGCGTGCGGGCACACCAGCAGCGCGGCGCGGTCCGCTGGGACATCGTGCGCGCGTTCGCGCCGGGCATCCTCGTCGGCTCGCTGCTCGCCGCCCAGCTCGCGCATGCGGTGCCGGGCCGGCTGCTCGCGGCGGGCTTCGGCCTGTTCATCGGCTGGTCGGCGCTGCGCATGCTGTCGAGCCGACCGCCCTCGCCCGATCGCGAGCTGCCGGGCCCGGCCGGCATGCTCGCCGCAGGCGGCGTGATCGGCGCGCTGTCGGCGCTGCTCGGTGCGGGGGGCGCCTTCATGACCGTGCCCTACCTGGTGCGCCGCAACGTGCCGATGATCGGCGCGGTCGCGAGCAGCGCGGCCTGCGGGTTCCCGATCGCGCTGGCGGGCGCGGCGGGCTATGCCTGGGCCGGGCGCCACATCGCGCTGCCGGGCGGCACGCTGGGCTATGTCTACCTGCCCGCCCTCGCCTGCGTGTCGGCCGCGAGCGTGCTGACCGCGCCGATGGGCGCGCGCTTCGCGCACCGCCTGCCGGTGCGCACGCTGCGGCGGATCTTCGCAGGGCTGCTGTCGGGGCTCGCGGCCTACATGCTGTGGCGGGCCGCGCGCGGCACCTGAGTGCTGTGGCGGGCCGCGCGCGGCACCCGAGTGCCGTGGCGGGCACGCGCGCGGCGCCCGAGACCGATCAGGTGGCCGCGTAGCGCTTGCGCAGCTCGTTCTTCTGGACCTTGCCCATCGCGTTGCGCGGCAGCTCGTCGACGACATGCACGCGCTTGGGCACCTTGAAGCCGGCGATCCGGGCCTTGAGCGAGGCCACGATCGCACCCTCGTCGAGTACCGCGCCCGGCTTGCGCACGACCACCGCGGTCACCGCCTCGCCGAAGTCGCGATGCGGCACGCCGATGACCGCCGATTCGGCCACGCCATCCATGTCGTCGAGGTAGGACTCGATCTCCTTCGGGTACACGTTGTAGCCGCCGGTGATGATCAGGTCCTTGCTGCGGCCGACGATCGTCAGGTAGCCGTTGGCGTCCCAGCGCCCGACGTCGCCGGTGCGGAACCAGCCATCGGCGGTGAACTCCTCCTTCGTCTTCTCGGGCATGCGCCAGTAGCCCGAGAACACGTTCGGGCCCCTGACCTCGACGCCGCCGATCTCGGGCGCGGCGAGTGCGCGGCCGCCGTCATCGACGATGCGCACCGACACCCCCGGCAGCGGCAGCCCGACCGTGCCGCCGACGCGGTTGCCGTCGTAGGGATTGGAGGTGAGCATCACGGTCTCGCTCATGCCGTAGCGCTCCAGGATCCGCTGGCCGGTGCGCGCCTCGAACTGCTTGAACGTGTCGGTCAGCAGCGGCGCCGAGCCGGACACGAAGAGGCGCATGCCGCGCGCCGCCTCCGCGGTGAACGCGGGCTCGTCGAGCAGGCGCACGTACATCGTCGGCACGCCCATGAAGACCGTGGCGCGCGGCAGGTGGCGCACCACCTCCTTCGGATCGAACCTGGGCAGCCAGATCATCTTGCTGCCCGACAGCAGCGCGCCGTGCGAGGCCACGAACAGCCCGTGCACGTGGAAGATCGGCAGCGCGTGCAGCAGCACGTCGCCGCGGCGCCAGCGCCAGTAGTGGTTCAGCACCTGCGCGTTCGATGCCAGATTGCCGTGCGAGAGCATCGCGCCCTTGCTGCGGCCGGTGGTGCCGGAGGTGTAGAGGATCGCGGCGAGGTCCGAGGCCTTGCGCGCGACGGTGCGGAAGGCGTCGCGATGCGGCGCGGCCGCCTCGATCAGCGTGCCGCGACCTTCGTCGGCCAGCGTGTACACATGCCTCGAGCCGCGCGCCCGGGCGATCGGCTCGATCCAGGCGCGGTTGCCGGGCGTGCAGACGACGACCGCGGGCTCGGCGTTCTCGACGAAATAGTCGATCTCCGCCTGCTGGTAGGCGGAGTTCAGCGGCAGGAAGACATGGCCGGCCCGCA
>JAIYAG010000253.1 GCA_027489195.1 Burkholderiales bacterium
AAGAAGGTCGCGGTCGTGCCGGTGCTGCGCGCCGGCCTCGGCATGGCCGAGGGCCTGATGGAGCTGATGCCCTCGGCGCGCCAGGGGCACATCGGCCTGTACCGCGGCGAGGACAACCGGCCGGTCGAGTACTACGTGCGGCTGCCGGAGCTCGAGGGCCGGATCTTCATCGTGTGCGACCCGATGCTGGCCACCGGCCATTCGGGCGCGCACGCGGTGCAGGTGCTGCTCGATCGCGGCGTGCACGCCGAGCAGATCCGCTTCCTCGCGCTGGTCGCCGCGCCCGAGGGCGTGACCGCGTTCCAGGCGGCGCATCCGACGGTGCCGGTCTACGTCGCCGCGCTCGACTCGCACCTGAACGAGCAGGCGTACATCGTCCCCGGGCTGGGCGACGCCGGCGACCGCATCTTCGGCACCAAGCACTGAGGACGAGGTGCGCGTCGCGCTGCTGGCCGACGTCCACTCGAACCGCGAGGCGCTCGAGGCCTGCCTCGACGACGTGCGGCGTCTGGGCGCCGACCGCCTCGTGTTCCTCGGGGACCTGGTCGGCTACGGCGCGGACCCCGAATGGGTCGTGGCACGCGTGCGCGAGGCGGTCGCCGCCGGCGCGCTCGCCGTCCGGGGCAACCACGACGCCTCGGTTGCCGACCCCGCGCGCGAGGGCCTGCACGACGATGCGCAGCGGGTCGCAGACTGGACGCGCGAGCGGCTCGACGCGGATGCGCTCGCGTTCCTGCGCGAACTGCCGCTGACGCACGAGGACGCAGGCATGCTCTTCGTGCACGCCAACGCCTTCGCGCCGGCACGCTGGGAGTACCTGCTGTCGCGCGTGGAGGTCGGACGCAGCCTCGCGGCCACGCAGGCCTCGATCACCTTCTGCGGTCACGTCCACGAGCCGATGCTCTGGACCCAGTCTCCGGCCGGCAAGCTCGGCGAGTTCCGCCCGGTCCCCGACGAGCCGATCCCGGTGCCCGGCCACCGGCGCTGGCTCGCGGTGGTCGGCTCGGCGGGGCAACCGCGCGACGGGGAGCCGGCGGCCTGCTGGGCGCTGTTCGACGCCGACGCCCGCACGCTGACCTGGCGTCGCGTGCCCTACGACCACGCGGGTGCGGCGCGCCGCATCCGAGAGGCCGGCCTGCCCGAGCGCTTCGCGGCCCGGCTCGAGACCGGCGACTGAGTCCTCGATCCCCGTCTCGCAATCCCAGTCTCGCAATCCCAGTCTCCTGATCTCCGTCTCCTGATCCCCGTCAAGTCGCGTCGCACCCGCGCGCGCGATGATCGTCCGCAGGCGAGGAGCGGGGGGCGCGATGCTGGCGCAGGGCATGGAGATCGGCGGATTCATCCTGTGCGAGCGGCTGCACGCGGGCAGCATGGCCAGCCTGTGGCGGGTCGAGCGTCCCGGCGAGGCGATGCCGCTGGTGATGAAGCTGCCGAGGGTGCGCGACGGCGACGACCCGGCCGCGATCGTCGGCTTCGAGGTCGAGCAGATGATCATGCCGCGGCTCGCCGGTCCGCATGTGCCGCGCTTCGTGGCGGCTGCCGGCTTCGACGCGCCGCAGCCCTTCATCGTGATGGAGCGGCTCGAGGGGCCGACGCTGCGCGAGCGGCTCGACGAGGCGCCGCTGCCGGCCGGCGAGCTCGCCTCGATCGGCGCGCGCGTGGCCGACGCACTCGTCGACCTGCACCGCCAGCACGTGCTGCACCTGGACCTCAAGCCCAGCCAGGTGCTGTGGCGCCCGGACGGCGAGGCGGTGCTGATCGACTTCGGACTGTCCCGCCACGACCGCCTGCCCGACCTGCTCGGCGAGGAGTTCCGCCTGCCGATGGGCACCGCGCCGTACATCTCGCCGGAACAGGTGCGGGGCCTGCGCGACGACCCGCGCAGCGATGTCTTCGCGCTCGGCGTGATGCTCTACCACCTCGCGACCGGACAGCGCCCCTACGGATTTCCGGGGTCGGTGCGCGGTCTGCGGCGTCGGCTGTGGCGCGATCCCGTGCCGCCGCGCGCGCTCGCACCCGACTGTCCGGCGTGGCTGCAGGAGGTGATCCTCGGCTGTCTCGAGATCGACCCGGTGGCCCGCTGGCAGACAGCGGCGCAGGTCGCGCTGCTGCTGCGCCATCCCGATCAGGTGCCGCTCGGCGAGCGCGCGCGGCGCACGGCGCGCGACGGCCTGCGGACCGTGTCGCGACGGTGGTTCCGAGCGCTGGGTGACGAGCCGCGCGCCAGCGGCCCGGTGTCGCGCCAGCTCGCGGCCGCGCCGATCGTGATGGTCGCGGTCGACCTGTCGAACGGCACCGATCCGCTCGCCGAAGCGCTGCGCGACACCACGCGACGTGTGATCCAGGCCGAGCCCGCCGCGCGGCTCGCCTGCGTGACCGTGCTCAAGGTCGCGCGGCTCTCGAACGACACGATGGTGGACGCCGCAGGGCGTCACCTGCACGTCAAGGGCCTGGTCGAGCTCGCCCACTGGTCACGCGCGCTCGGGCTGCCTGCCGAGCGTCTCACCCACCATGTGCTCGAGGCGCCGGATGCCGCCGCTGCCCTCGTCGACTTCGCGCGCGCCAACCGCGTCGATCACGTGCTGATGGGCGCGCGGGCCAGCTCCGCCCTGCGACGCCATCTCGGCAGCGTGTCGTCGCTGGTCGTCGCGGCCGCGCCGTGCACGGTCACGGTGGTGCGCGTGCCCGCCGCGGTAACCCCAAACATTACAGAACAGTAAGGTTCGCGTCAGTCAGTTGTCAGTAAGACTGCGGGCCGAGCATCCGCCGTGCGACGCGCCTCGAGCGCGTACTTCGCAGGCACATCAGGGAGAAAAAAAATGGCGAGTTCAGCACAGGCGGTCAAGGGCATGCCCGCAGCCGCGGCACCGATGACTTCCGAGGAGAAGCGCGTCGTCTTCGCGTCCTCCCTCGGCACGATCTTCGAGTGGTACGACTTCTATCTGTTCGGCGCGATGGCGGCGATCATCGCGAAGAACTTCTTCTCCGGCCTCGACGAGTCGACCCGGATCATCTTCGTGCTGCTGGCCTTCGCGGCGGGCTTCGCGGTGCGCCCCTTCGGCGCCATCGTGTTCGGTCGCCTCGGCGACATCGTCGGCCGCAAGTACACCTTCCTGGTGACCATCCTGATCATGGGCGCGGCGACGTTCCTGACGGGCATCCTGCCGACCTACGCCTCGATCGGCATCTGGGCGCCGATCCTGCTGATCGGCCTGCGCCTGCTGCAGGGCCTGGCCCTCGGCGGCGAGTACGGCGGCGCGGCGACCTACGTCGCCGAGCATGCACCGCACGGCCGTCGTGGCTTCTACACGTCGTGGATCCAGACGACGGCGACGATCGGCCTGATGATCTCGCTGGTCGTGATCCTGACGACGCGCACCACGCTCGGCGAGGCCGCCTTCGCCGACTGGGGCTGGCGCATCCCGTACCTGGTGTCGATCATCCTGCTCGCGATCTCGGTGTGGATCCGGATGCAGCTGCACGAGTCGCCCGCCTTCACGAAGATGAAGGCCGAGGGCAAGACCTCGAAGGCGCCGCTGTCCGAGTCCTTCGGCCAGTGGAAGAACCTCAAGATCGTGCTGCTGGCGCTGTTCGGCCTGGTCGCCGGTCAGGGTGTGGTCTGGTACTCGGGCCAGTTCTACGCGCTGTTCTTCCTGACCTCGGTGCTCAAGGTCGAAGCCTCCGCGGCCAACATCTGGATCGCGATCTCGCTGATCCTGGGCACGCCGTTCTTCGTCGTGTTCGGTACGCTGTCCGACAAGATCGGCCGCAAGCCGATCATCATGGCCGGCCTGCTGCTGGCGGCGGTGACCTACTTCCCGCTGTTCAAGGCGCTGACCGAGGCTGCCAACCCTGACCTTGCCAAGGCGCAGGCCACGGCCAAGGTCACGCTGAGCACGAACGTTGGCACCTGCTCCTTCCAG
>JAIYAG010000553.1 GCA_027489195.1 Burkholderiales bacterium
AGCGCAGCACGTCGTCGATGCCGTTCGGCGTCTTGAAGATCTCGTCGAGCGCCGCCGCCGACGGATTGCCGAACGGATGCACCGGCATCAGCAGCAGGTCCACGTCCAGGAACAGCTTGCGAAGCTGCCCCTGAAAGACCAGCCGGTCGTGATGCACGTGCATCAGCGTCATCGCGTCCATCGCGCGGCCCTGCTCGATCAGGTCCGCCAGCACCGGTCCGTACTCCGCCTTGCGCGCCGGATACCAGGGCTCGTGCGCCACCGCCGTCTCCACCGCGCAGTACTTGGCCCAGTCCTTGTACATCGGCGTCGTGCGGTCCGGCATCGGCAGCTCGATCACCGTCGCGCCCAGCGCGGCCAGCACGCGGCGCGCCTCGTCGATCACCTTCGCGGTCTCCGGCTGGCACACGCCGTAGACGAAGCCGGGGTCGATGCCGATGCGCAGCCCCGCGATGCCCCGATCGCTGCCGGTCAGGCAGTCGGGCACCGGTGCCTCGAGCGTGGTCGGGTCGTTGGGGTCCATGCCCGCCATCGCCGCGAACATCGCGCCGGCGTCGGCCGCGCAGCGGGTCATCGGGCCGAGGTGATCGAGGCTGTCGGCGAGCGCCTGCACGCCGTGGCGGCTCACGCGACCCCAGGTGGGCTTGAGACCCGTGATCGCGTTCGCGCCCGACGGGAAGCGGATCGAGCCGCCGGTGTCGGTGCCGATCGCGCCGTAGCACAGGCCCGCGGCCGGGGCCACGCCCGAGCCGCTCGAGGACACGCCCGGCCAGTGGTCGGCGTTCCACGGGTTGACCGGCGGGATCACCTCGGGGTGGTGCACCGAGTACGCACCCTCGGTCATCTGCAGCTTGCCGAGCATGATCGCGCCGGCGTCGAAGAGCTTGCGCACCACCGTGCAGTCGGCGGTGGGCACGTGATCGCGCAGGATCCGCGTGCCCCAGGTCGTGCGGATGCCCTGCGTCTCGCACAGGTCCTTGATGCCGACCGGCACGCCGTGCATCGGGCCGCGGAACGCGCCGCGCGCGAACTCGGCCTCGGCCTGCTTCGCCTGCGCGATCGCCACCTCCGGCGTGACCGTGACGAAGGCGTGCAGTGTCGGGTCGAGCGCGGCGATGCGGTCGAGCATCGCCTGGGTCACCTCGACCGGCGACAGCGTGCGGGCGCGGTAGGCCGCCGCGAGCTCGGTCATCGTGGCGAAGCTGAGATCGTCGATGGGCATGATCGCGGTGGCCTCCAAAGGTTGCCTGGGAAAGCTTCGGACGATGCTAGGCCGCCCTCCCGACGGGCGTCAAGCGGCATCCGGCGGGCCCGCGAGGGGTCGGGCCCCGGCCAACGCTACACTGCGGCCTCCCCCGCATCGCCCGGACCATGACCGCATCCCCTCCCGATCCGTACGACGTGCTCGGCGTGGCCTCGAGCGCGAGCGTCACCGACATCCGGCTCGCGTACCGCCGCAAGGCGGCGCTGTACCACCCCGACCGCAATCCGGCCGCCGATGCGGCCGCCCGATTCCGCGACGTGCAGGCGGCCTACGAGCTGCTGACCGACGACGAGCGCCGCAAGGCATACGACCAGATGCGCCAGAAGCGCCTGCTCGAGGACCCGGCGGCCACCGCACGGGCGATGTTCGACACCTACCTGGCGCAATTCGAATGAGACTGTCCACCTATTTCCACGAGCTGCGCGGCGAGTACGAGGCCGAGCTCGACGACCTGCGCACCGACTCCGAGGGCAAGCTGGTGCTCGACCGGCGCCTGGCGGAGAAGCGGCGCGCGCTCGCCTCGCTGCTGCCGCTGATGGGCTACGCGCCGGTGATGGTCATCCCGGTGTTCCACCGAGCGTTCGGCTTCGACAAGGCGCACCGCCCGACGCTGTTCCAGCTGCTGGACTGCGATCCGGGCGAGTTCCCGACCTGGGACACGCTGTCGAACGAGCTCTTCGTCGCCGACTGGGCGCGGCCGCTGATCCGGCAGGTGCTCGCGCAGCCCGGCGGCGAGGACTTCCTCGCCACCGCCGTCGCGCTCGAGTTCGAGATGACGCTGGCGCGCGGCTACGACGACGGCGACGGCGAGGCCACCGCCGAGGACGGCCGCGGCAGCGGCTCGGATGCCGACGAGGACCTCGACGCCAACGAGGTCGACGACGAGACGCAGAGCGAGGACTACCTCGAGCAGCAGGGCTTCGACCGGAGGACGCCGCAGTGACGCACCCGATCGTCAAGACCGTCTCCGGGCTGGTCTACGAGGGCGACATCGACAGCGCCGAGCGCGCGCTCGCGGTCATCGCCGACCAGGAAGGCGACCGCGCGCTCGCGCGGATCATCGAGGAGATGCCGCCGCGCGACCTGGTCGCGATCCTGCGCGAGCACGACGCCTCGCGGATGTCGATCGTCGGCGAGCTGATCTCGCCCGCGCAGTTCGCTGCGGCCGTCGCGCTCGAGCGTGCGTACAACGAGAAGAACCACGACCGGCTGCGCGGCATGGTCAACGCGGTGGTGTTCGCCGACGAGGACCGCAGCGACGACTACATCGTCGCGCTCGGCGCCGGCGAGTCCGGGCTCAACGCGCTCTGCGACTACTTCTCGGACCGCCACGAGGAGCTCGAGCGCTTCTTTCGCAACGGCAGCTTCAACCCGCACGAGGGCGAGGAGGTCGACGGCATCCCGGTGTCGAACATGGACCTTCAGCTCGGCGAGCTCGACGAGGACACGGCGCGCGACGTCGTGCCGCTGCGCGAGGTGCAGGACCGCGACTGGCACGAACTGGCCTGGCGGCTGCGCTGCGATCACTACGAGGTGTTCCGCGACATGATGGAGATGCTGCGCGCGCGTCACCATCGCGCCGCCGCGATGCCGCCGCCGCCCAAGCCCAAGTCGCTCGGCCTCGGCCTCGACGACGACGACGACGAGGACGACGTGCTGTGAGCGCGGTCGCTCGCCAGGTCGCGCATCACGACGCGCGCACGCTGTTCGAGCGTGCCTGGTCGCACGCGGTGCGCGAGGGCGCGCTGCGCCCGGATCGGCGCGAGGCGCTGCTCGCCGAGGGTACGCGCGGGATCCGGCGCATCGCGGGCGTGCTCGGCTCCGAGCACCTGCGCGAGGACCTCGAGCGCGCGATGCGCAGCATGCTCGGGCTGGTGAACCTGCACCTGCACAAGGTCAGCAGCGGCGACCTCGAGGCCGCCGTGCGCTCGCTGGTCGACAACGGGGTGCTGTACCACACGAAGGGCGCATCGCAGGCCATCAAGCGGGTGATCGCGACCGAGATCGGCGAGGAGTTCGAGTCGCTCGACGATGCGACCCGCCGCGGCATCGAGGAGCAGGTCGTCGCCGACTGGGCGTTCATGCCCTACGCCGAGTTCGCCGGCCGCGAGCGCGGCGCCGACGAGCGCCGCCGGCGGCGCGGCGCGGCGCTCGCGATCTCCGCGCTGCTCGACGGCCGCGCACCCGATCCGTACTACGAGCCCGAGCAGGTCATCCTGAGCGCGCTGCTGGTGCTCGGCTGGTCGACGCAGCGCACCTGGGTCGCCGACCTCAAGGGCTTCGAGCGGCTGCTGGCCGCGGTCCGCGAGGCGCCCGACCGGCTCGCGGTCCTGCCCGATCACATTCCCGGCCCGTACCGCCCGATCGTCGACGCGGTGTGGCGCGAGCACTCGCCGGGCCTGCTGGCCGCGATCACCGATCCGCGCACGCCGCTGCACCGACTCGCCGCCGGCGACCCGGTGACCAACCCGCTCTACGACTGGCTGGTGGTGCCCGACACCGCGCTCGGCGAGGTCGACGCGGCCGAGGCCAACACCACCGAGCACTGGCTGGCGCTGACCGGCGGTCGCACCGACGAGGCGCACCTGCTGTTCACGCTGCTGCAGGGCGTGTTCGGGCTGCGGCTCAAGCTGCCGCTGGGCGTGAAGCCCGCCGAGACGCTGCTCAAGAAGACCTGCGCCGAGCGGCCCGACGAGCGCCTGCTGCGCGACTGGCTCGATGCGAATGCCCCGCATCCGTACCACGACGGCCTCGAGGCGCTGTGGGACGACTTCTGGGACGATCGCGAGGAGACGCTGGGGGAGGCGCCGAGCGCGGCGGCGTGTAAAGCCTTCGCCCTGGAGTGGTTGCCCCTGAAGCAGGCGTAGCGGCGCGAGAGGGCGCGCTCAGCCGTCCTCGCCCCGCTGCCCAGCCGCCCACGCCAGGCCCGCCGCCGCCAGCGACGCCAGCGTCGCCCCCCAGAACACCATGCCAAGTCCGGTCATCAGCGCCGCGCGCGGCTCGCCGCCGGTGCTCGCGGCCTGCGTCGCGGCGGCCTGCAGCAGCCCCAGCCACAGGGTCGCGCCGACCACCACGCCCACCGTGCGCGCCACCATCGACAGGCTGCCCGCCACGCCGCGCGACGACGGGGGCAGGGCGGCCACCACCGCGTCGGCGTGCGCCACCGGGAAGACACCCAGCCCCGCGCCCTGCAGCAGCAGGCAGGCGGCCATCAGCGGCGCGTGCGGGCGCTCCGGCCACAGGGCGATGCCGGCCAGCCCCGCCGCCGCCGCCAGCGCCCCCAGCGTGGCGGCGCGCCGCGTGCCGAGCGACGGCACCAGCCGGCCCGCCGCACCCGAGCCCGCGAGCATGCCCGCCGCCCACACCGCCAGCAGCAGGCCGCTCGCCATCGGCGTCCAGCCGCCGCCGCGCAGCAGGTAGTACGGCACCGTCAGCGGCGCCGCGAAGCTCGCGAGCTGCACGAGGCAGGCCGCCGCGTTGATCCGCCGGAAGCCCGGATCGCGCGCGACCGCCGCCGGCATGAACGGCGCGGCCGAACCGCGCTGGCGCCGCACGAAGAGCGTCGCCGCGCCGGCGCCCCCGAGCGCACAGGCGAGCGCCGGCCACGGCGCGTACCCCGGACCCACCAGCGCCGTGCCCAGCAGCCCCAGCGCCACCGCCGCCGCGAGCAGCACCGAGCCGGCCGCATCGAACCCGCCGCCGGTGCGCCGCACCTGGCGCGCCGCGGCCTGCGCGAGCCAGGGCGTGCCCGCCAGCGCGAGCAGCACCACCGGCACGCGGAACACGAAGACGCCGGGCCAGTCGAGCCAGGCGAGTGCCGCGCCGCCGATCACCGGCGCGACCACGCCGGCGGCCGCCTGCAGGCTGCCGAAGGCCGACAGCGCACGGGTGCGCTCGTGCTCGTCGACCAGCAGCGTGGCCAGCGCCGGCGCACAGGACAGCGTCAGCCCCACCGACACGCCCTGCACCGCACGGGCCGCCAGCAGCCAGCCGAAGGCGGGCGCCATCGCGCACAGCGCGAAGGCCAGCGCCCCCAGCACCAGCCCCGCGCGGAAGACCCGCAGGTAGCCGATCCGGTCGCCGAGCGCACCGAACCCCAGCATCAGGCTGCCGTAGACCAGCACGTAGCAGACCGCGACCCAGCGGATCGCGTCCGTCGGCAGCGAGAAGGCCGCCGTGATCGCCGGGAAGGCGACGTTGACCGCGAAGTCCAGCGGCACGATCGACGCGCCGAGCCCCAGGACCGCGAGGCCGGGCCAGGCGGGGCGCGTCGGCGTGCTCATGCGTGGGTCAGGGGGTCGGCCCCCACGGCGCCGACAGCATCAGCTTGTTGTTCTGGTGCGCGATCAGCGGGCGCAGCTTGGCCGCGAAGGCCATGAAGTCCGGGTCCGCGAACAGGTTCTTCCAGAAGAGCCGGCGGTCCGCGTCGTCCTCGAACTTCCACAGGTGCACCAGCTGGTTGAGCGCGCCGATGTCGCCGGTGAAGTAGCCGATCAGCCGTGCCGGATGCTTCTGGATCGCCGGGTAGCCCTCGGCCTTGTAGAGCCCGACGACGTCGGCCATCTTGCCGACGATGATGTCGTAGGTACGCAGTTCGTAGATCGCCATTGCGGAGTCTCCTCGGGGTTCGCGGGCCCGAGCATCGCATCCGCCGGCCTGCCGCGTCGAACCGGCGTTCCGGCGGGCCGGGCGCCGTGGCGCCGCATCGGGCGCGTGTCGGGCGCGTGTCGGGCACCTGTCGCGCGGCGAGGCACTAAGTCCGGACTTGAGACCGGCCGACGGCCGCGGTCGACCGTCCGACCGCATCGATTGGAGCGTGGCGGGGCACGGCGGCACCGTTCAGGGCGTGCGGTCGCCCGATCGGGTCGGTCGCGTGCGGGCGCGCCGGATCGGCCGGAGCCCGCGCCCGGTGCAGCCGGGGTACCAGGAGTCATGCGAATGGCCGCAGTGTTGAGCGAGATGAACGAGGCGAAACGGTTCGGTGGCGCCGAGGCGGTGAAGGCCTTCGTGGCCGCCCGCGCCTCGAGCCCCCCCGAGGAGCGCGAGTCCCTGCTGGGCCGAGCCTTCGACCGCCTGCGCGCGGCGCCGCTCGACCCGGCGATCGACTCGCGGATGTCCGAGCTCGGCGAGCGCGTCGAGCTCTGCATGGAGCGCCAGCGCGAGACCACCGACGCCATGCGCGCCGAGCTGGAGGCGCAGCGCCGGCAGCTCGGCGAGCAGCGCCTCGAGCTGCACGACTGGCTGCACGACGGGCTGAGCGTCGTCCAGCGCCGCCTCGACGAGGCCGCGCAGACGCATCACGACACCTCCGAAGCGCAGATGAAGGTGACCGCCGAGGCGATCGCGCTGTGCCGCAGCGACCTCGAGGGACTGGTCGCCGCGGTGCGCACGCTCGCGGCCCAGGCCCGGATGCAGGACGAGCGCCTCGCCGACGCCGCCATCGCCGCCAACCTCAAGCTGCGCCAGGACGTCGAGGTGACGAGCTGGTCGCTGCGCTCGGCACTCGGCTCGCAGAAGCGGCGCACCGAGCGGGTGGAGCGCGTCGTCACCGGCGCGCTGGCCGACCAGCGCCGCTTCACCACGCGGATGGTGATCGCGCTGGGGGTGGTGCAGGTGCTGGGGCTGGCGGCGGTGGTGGTCCTGGGCTGAGCGCCCGGGCCGGGGCATGCCCCGGTCGCCCCTGATCGGCGATGATTCGGGCTTCCGAGACGCAGGCCCGACCCCATGCCGCACACCGTCGACACCGCCGTCGTCGCGCCCTGAGATGGCCGACACCGAGCCCACCGGCGCCCCCGGCGCCGACCCGCTGATCGCCCTGCGCGACGCGCTGCGCGTGTTCGCCGCCGAGCGCGACTGGGACCAGTTCCATGCACCGAAGAACCTCGCCGCCGCGCTGTCGGTCGAGGCGGCCGAGCTGCTCGAGCCGTTCCAGTGGCTGAGCGAGGCCGAGTCCGCAGCGCTGCCGCCCGAGACGCTCGAGGCCGTGCGGCGGGAGATGGCGGACGTGCTGCTGTATCTCGTGCGGCTGGCCGATCGGCTGGACGTGGATCTCGTTCAGGCAGCGCGGGAGAAGATGGTGCTGAATGCGGCGAAGTATCCGGTGGCGACGGCGCGTGGGCGGAGCACGAAGTACGACGCGCTGTGAGGGGGGGATTCGGGGCCCGATTCCCGGTGCTGTCGCGGCGGCTGCACCGGGCGGCACACCGAACCGCCGCTCACCTCACTCCACCCAGCTGACGCCCGCCCGCTTCAGCATCGCCTCGAACTCCGGCGGTGTCGTCGCTCCCGCCCGGGCGCGGGCGTCGGTGGCGGCCTCGCGCTCGAGCAGCGCGTCGAGCCGACCCGCGATCTCGTGCAGCGCGGCGCGCGGCAGCACCACCACGCCGTCCTCGTCGCCGACGACCACGTCGCCCGCGTGCACGAGCACGCCGCCCAGCGTCACCGGCAGCCCGACCGTCCCCGGTCCCTGCTTGGTCGGGGCGCGGGGGGAGACCCCGCGCGCGAAGACCGGCATGCCGAGCTCGCGCAGGCCCTCGAGGTCGCGCACCCGGCCGTCGGTCACGATGCCGGCCGCGCCCGCGTTGTGCAGCAGGCGGCCGATGTGGTCGCCCATCAGCGCGCAGCCGCGGTGGTCCTCGCTCGCCACCACCAGCACGTCGCCCGGCCGCAGCACGGTCAGGGCCGCATAGGGCGCGAGGTTGTCGCCGGGGGCGGTGTGCACCGGCAGCGCGCTGCCGAGGAGCCGCACGGTGCCCGCGAGACGCCGGATGTCGCCGTCGAGCGCGCCGGCGCCGCCCGAGGCGTCGCTGAGCTGGCCGGCGCAGGCGCGCGACAGCGCGGCGAGCACCGCAGGGTCGACACGCGGCCAGTCGCGGACGATCGTCAGCGTCGCGCCGACCGCACCCGCCGCGCCCGCCGCACCCGCCGCACCCGCGGCATCAGCCGCTTCAGCCACCCCGTGCCGCCCTCGAGGTCGACATCCGGGTCATTCCTTGAGGTTGGCGTCGCGGACCACCTGTCCCCAGCGGGCGTAGTCGGCCTTGATCTGGGCGGCGAACTCCTCGGGCGTGCTGGCCACCGGGTCGAACGCGCTGTTCACGTACTTCTCGCGGATCTCGGGCATCGCGAGCACCGCCGCGATCTCCTGCTGCAGGCGGTTGACGATCGCCTTCGGCGTCTTCGCGGGCGCGAGGATGCCGTACCACGAGCTCACGCTGAAGTCGGGGACACCGAGCTCGGCGATGGTGGGCACGTCGGGCAGCGACGGCGAGCGCCGGCTGCTGGTGACCGCCACCGCGACGAGGCGGTCCTGCTTGATGTAGGCGGCTACCGTGGGCACGACGGTGAAGAACAGCGGCACCTGGCCGGCCACCACGTCGGTCACCGCCTGACCGCCGCCCTTGTACGGGATGTGGGTCATCTTGATGCCGGTGCGCAGCGCCAGCAGCTCGCCGGCGAGGTGGGGCGTGGAGCCCTGACCCGAGGAGGTGAACTGCAGCGCGCCGGGCTTGGCCTTCGCGGCCGCGACGATGTCGTTGACGTTGCGCAGCTGCGCGCCCGGATGGGCGACGAGGATCAGCGTCGCGTCGTTGAGCTTGGTGATCGGCTCGAAGTCGGTGATCGGGTTGAACGGCGCCTTGAGGATGTTGGGTGCGACGACGATGCCGCCGTCGAAGCCCATCAGCAGCGTGTAGCCGTCGGGCGGCGCGGTGGCGACGGCCTGCGCACCGATGAAGCCCGAAGCGCCCGGCCGGTTCTCGACGATGATCTGCGTCTTGAGCCGCTCGCCGAGCTTGTCGCTCATGAAGCGCACCACCGCGTCGCCGCCGCCGCCGGGCGAGAACGGCACGATGATGCGGATGGGCTTGCTGGGGTACACGTCCTGGGCGATCGCGGGCAGGGCGGTCGCGGTCAGGCCCGCGACGCTGAGGGCCTGGGCGAGCAGGCCGAGCGCGCCGCGGCGCGTGAAGTGTTGCCGATTCATCCGATCACCTCGATGTGGGCGTTGCGCGGTCCGTGCGGACCGGGGAAACAGGCTCGACGCGAACCGCGCCTCAACGGTCCCACACTTCGTCGGGAACCGGCAGCCCTGCGTAGTCCTCGGCGGTCAGCGCGCGGTCGGGCGTGGTGCCGTAGGTCTCGAGCATCAGCATGATCTGGCGCGAATGCTGCGCGGCGTGCCAGGCGGTGCGCTCGAGCACGTCGTGCATCGGGCGCTGGCCGTAGTAGGTCGGCACGGTGTACTGCAGCGTGCGGTCGGTCTCCTTCGCCCACCAGGCGTGCAGATCCTCGCGCACCGTCATGCCCCAGGCGGCGATGTCCTCGGCCAGCCAGTCTGCGGGCGGCACCTCGTTGAAGCCCTCGAAGGTCAGCTCGATGCCCTGTGCGGCCTGCACGCCCATCTGCGCGACGCGGAAGATGTGGAAGGTGGTGCCGGC
Source organism: Burkholderiales bacterium (assembly GCA_027489195.1). Taxonomy (GTDB): domain Bacteria; phylum Pseudomonadota; class Gammaproteobacteria; order Burkholderiales; family Burkholderiaceae_E; genus UBA4615. The sequence goes on from JAIYAG010000553.1 coordinate 9,703, forward strand.
CGGCGTGCGGTTGCGGTTGCGGAAGTTCTCGTGGAGCTGGGCCTCGGAGAACTGCCGGATGTAGCGCGCCGCGGCGAGGATCACCATGTCGATCTTCGCGACCAGCTGCTCGGGCGGCAGGGGGTCCATCAGCTTGGTCTTCAGGTCCAGGAACTTGACCACGTCGGTGAACGACTGGCACAGCGTGTAGCGCCCGCCCAGTGCCACCACCGGCACGCTGCGCGCACCCAGCGCCTGCAGACGCGCCATGCCGTCCGGGTCGTTGTGGACGTCGATCGACTCGAAGTCGACGCCCTGCTTGGTGAGGAACTCCTTGGTGCGCAGGCAGGACGAGCAGCCGGGCTGCCAGAAGACCTGAACGCGGGCGGATGAAGTCGTGGTCGTCGTCGTCGTCATGATGTGCCTTCCGTGTGTGAGTGCTGCCGCCGCTGCCGGCGTCGGCCCGCCCGGCGTCATCGCCTTGCGGGAAGTCCCAGGATCGAACGGGTCCGGGCGGGTGTCGCCACCGGCCGGCCCACCAGCCGCGCGAGCCGCACGACCTCGCGCACCAGCGTCGCGTTGTCGGGCTGGCCGAGCTCCGGATACGGGTAGTCGCCGATGCCGATCGCCACGTGCCCACCGGTGGCGATCGCGTTCATCGCGAGCGGGAACGCGTTGCCGCCCTTGCAGCAGACCGCCCACTCGACGCGCCGGCCGCGCGGCAGGTGGTCGGTGAAGGCGCGCAGGCCCTCGGGCGTGGCGGGGTGCGCGCCGAGCTGGCCGCCCTCGCCGTGCACCAGCAGCAGGTAGCCCGGCTCGGCGGCCGCCTCCATGTCCATCAGCGCGGCGGCGCTGCGCAGGAAGGGCACGCTCCAGCAGGCCAGCGCCGGCTTGATGCCGAGCTCGCGGAAGCGGGCCGTGAAGGCGAGCAGCGTCGAATGGGCGTTGACGTAGACCTTGTCGGCCGACACGAAGCGACGCGCCTCGGCGTCGAAGACATCGATGTTGGTCGAGCCCGGGTCGAGGCCGACGATCTCGGGCTGCAGCACCGGGTCGCCGGCGAAGGCCTCGAGGTGCGCGATGCGCTCGAGCGTGCCGCCCTTGGTGATCTGCCCGAGCGTGGGGTTGATCAGCAGGTCGGAGTGCTCGCGGATCGCGCGGATCGCTGCGGCGTAGTCGGCGATCTCGTGCGCCGGCGAGCCGTCGGGCCTGCGGGCGTGGAAGTGGATGACCGATGCGCCCGCCGCTTCGATGGCGCGGGCGTCGCGGCCGATCTCCTCGGGCGTCCACGGCACGTTCGGGTTGCCGTCGCGCATCGAATACTCGTTGACGCGCACCTCGATGATCAGTTCGTTCATGACTTGCGTCCGGCGGCCCGCCAGGACGTGGGCGGTGCTCACGCCGACTATAGAAGCGCTGCGAGGGCCCAGGAACCGCCGAAACGCGAACGGGTCATCTGAAAATCAGATGGGCCGACCCCGCAAGGTGGCGCCCCGCCATTGCCCGGTCCGCACCAGCAGGCCGACCTGCTCCTGGAGGATCGCGTGGACCGCTTCCGCCGCCAGGCTCATCGCCCGCGAATCGAAGGTGCAGACCGCCACCGTGCGCGAGAGCCGGCAGCCCTCGATCGGCAGCACCCGCAGCGTGCCCGCGTCCTCCTCGGCGCTGACCACCGCGCGCGGCAGGAAGGTGCCCGCCACGCCGTCGATGGCGCAGTCCTTGAGCAGCTTGAGCGAGTCGAGCTCGGCGATCGGCGCCATCGGATGCCCGCCCGGCGCGAACGCGTTCTCGACCACCCGCCGCATGCTGTTGCCCTCGCCGGGCGCGACCAGCGGATGGGCCGAGGCCTCGGCGAGGGTGAGCGAGTCGCCGAGGCGCGCGGCCCAGGGCGCCGAGGGCGAGACCACGTAGTAGAGGTCCTCGTCGAGGATCGGCAGCACCTCGAGGCCCTTGGCCGGTTCGCTCCGGAACAGCACCGCCATGTCGAGGCGGCCGTTGAGCGCGAACTCCTGGAGCAGCGCGCTCACGCCGTCCATCACGTGCAGCCGGATGCCCGGATGGCGCGCGAGCACCGCGCTCAGCAGCGGCATGCCGAGCGTGTGCAGCACCGCGGTCGGCAGGCCCACCGACACCGTGCCCGTCGGCGAGCCGCTGGCGGTCGTCACGTCGTCCGCGGCGGCCTGCACCTGTCGGGAGATGGTCTGCGCGTGGCGGTACAGCAGCCGCCCGGCCTCGGTCAGCTCGACACCGCTGGAGCGCCGCAGGAAGGGCTTGGCCTGCAGGCTGTGCTCGAGCGCGGCCACCTGCTGGCTGACCGCCGACTGCGCGATGAACAGCTGCCCGGCGGCCTTGGAGATGCTCCCGAGGTCGGCGACCTTCAGGAAGTAGCGGAGCTGACGCAGTTCCATGGGGAGTGGGGGTCGTGTGGGGCCGGGCGCCGTGCCGCTCAGGCCGTGCCGGTCGACGCCCAGGGATTGATCAGCGCCACCTGCATCGGCGCGAAATCGTCGACGTTGCGGGTCACGACCGCCATGGCATGCCGAAGCGCCGTGGCTGCGATCAGCGCATCGCGTTCGGCCCGTCGGTCCGGGACGTGAAGCCGGGCGCAACGGCGCGCCACCTGAAGATCGATCGGCAGGATCCGGTCGTCGAATGCGGGCAGCACGCGTTCCTCGAGCCAGCGACGCAGCAGCGCGCCTTGTGCCGGATCGCGTCGCGCCATCGCGAGCACGCCCATCTCCAGTTCCAGGATCGTCACGACCGATACGAACAGCGTGTCCGCGTCGATGCCGTCCACCCAGGCGGCGACGCCGGTGTCGGCGCGATCGCGTCGGCGCAGCTCCGACACGACATTGGTGTCGAGCAGGTACATCAGCCGAGATCCGCGGTCCGGGTGACCTCGCCCAGCCGCGGCGGCTCGAACTCGATGTCCTCGACCCCGGGCAGCGCGAGCGCCTGTCGCAGGCTGCTGCGTTCGCCGCGCAGTCGGCGCCAGTCCTCGTGGCGCAGCAGCACGTAGGCCGGCTCGCCCCGGTCGGTGATGATCACCGGTCCCTGCTCGGCCGCACGCTTGGCGCCGCCCACGTCCTGGTTGAAGGCGCGGCTCGAGATCGTCGTGATGGTCGCCATGATGGGCTCCAGCCCATGCGGAATGTAGAGATGTTACTACATTGCCTCCGGGCCGAGTCGGCCGCTGCGCCGAGCGTCCTCGGCATCGAGAGCCTATATAGTTGACCAAAATATCGAAATAATCGACATTTATCGAATGCCGAAGTCCTCCCTGGTTGCCACCACCCTCCCGCCGATCGCGGAGGCGTCGCTGCGCCAGCTGGGCGAGAACCTCGCCATCGCGCGTTCGCGTCGCAAGGAATCCCAGCGTGCCTGGGCGGCCCGGATCGGCGTGTCCGTGCCGACGCTGATCCGGATGGAGCGGGGTGATCCCACGGTCGGGATGGGCGTCTACGCGAGCGCGCTGTGGCTGATGGGGCGTATCCAGGCCCTGCCCGAGGTGGCCGCCCCGGTCCACGATCTCGGCGCCCTGGAGCGGGATGTCCGGGTCGCCAGACGACGTGCCGTGCGGGCACCGGAGTCTGTTGCGTTGCGGCTGGCGTCTGCGCCGGCGCCGGCGCAGGACGACGACGGCGCGCACGACGCGCCGCGGACGTAGCGCCGATGGTCGACCGGCTCGCCGACGAGGCCTGGCTCTGGTATCTGGGCGATCCGGCGGTGCCCGTGCGCGTGGGCACGCTGCGCCTGGTCATGGGGGGGCGGGGCGTGTCGCTGCAGTACGACCCCCAATGGCTGGAGCGCGGCTTCGCGCTGAGCGAAGACCTGCCCCTCGTCGACATCGAGCACCTGCCGCCGGCCCGCGACGAGGCGGTGGGCGCCGTCGAGGACGCTCGGCCCGATCGCTGGGGCGAGCGGGTCATCCGCTGCCTCGACCGGCCCGTGCGCCTGTCGGTGCTCGAGTACCTGTACTTCGCGGGCGACGAGCGGTTCGGCGCCCTGAGCGTGTCCCGGTCCCCCGATCGACACGTGCCCCATCAGGCCGATGCGCTCCCCGTGCTCGGCGACGTCAGGAGGATCCACGAACTCGTCCGCCGCGTGATGGCCGACGAGCCGATCCCGGAGCACGAGCGGCGCCTTCTCGCACCGGGCAGCACGATGGGCGGTGCGCGGCCGAAGGCGCTCGTCGACATCGACGGCGAGACCTGGGTCGTGAAGTTCGCGGAGTCCGACGATCCGATGGACACCGGCCTCGTCGAGCATGCGGCGATGACGCTGGCCGCGAAGGCCGGGATCCGGGTCGCCGCGACGATGCCCGTCGAGGCGCTCGGCGGGCATGCCCTCGCCGTGAAGCGGTTCGATCGCGCACCGGGGCGCCGGCTGCCGGCGCAGTCGGCCTACGTGGCGCTGCGCGCCGAAGGCAGCGAGTACGGCTATCCCGAGCTCGCGCAGCTGCTGCGGCGGCGCGGTCCGGTCGACGTGGCCCCGGCCCACATGCGCGAGCTGTTCCGTCGCATGGTCTTCAACCTCCTCATCGACAACACCGACGACCACGAAAAGAACCACGCGCTGCTGATGGACGATTCGCAGCATCTGCACCTGTCCCCGGCATTCGACGTGCTGCCGACCGCGCAGGGCCTGGGCTACCAGCAGATGCGCGTCGGCACGGAGGGGGCGGTGTCGACGGCGAGGAACGCGTTGTCGATGGCGGCGTCGTTCCGGCTGTCGGCGGCTGACGCGAGGCGCGAGGCGAGGGCGGTGGCGAAGGTGTGCGCCGAGTGGCGGGCGCATTTCGCGCAGGTCGGCGTGGGGACCGCGGATCTCGAGCTGCTCGGGCGGTTCATCGATCGGCCGGCGCTGGTGGGGGAGCGGGCGGCGCTGCGCTAGGCGCGACCCTCGTCGGTCACCGCCATCGGATCCTCCGCGGCGACGAGGTCGCCTGCATGGGAACGGCGCCGAACTGTCGGCACCCGTTCCCGCGGGAACGCCGCCTCCTCGCACTGCTGCATCATGGCGCCTCCAGCAGCCACCCGGCCGCCCTTCGGCCGGCACCCGAAGACCCGCCCCACCCATGACGCCGACCCCCGCCCCCACCGGCGCCCCCGCCACCCTGCTCACCCGTCTGCTCGACTACATCCTCGAGCAGTCGCGCGACGTCGATCCGCGCGGCTTCGATCTGACGAAGGCCACCGACCTCGTCATCCGCCGCGCGGCCGTTTCGGGGCTGCCGGGCGTGCTGCTGCAGGCAGTTGCGGGCGAGGACGGCGACCCGGTGTGGATGCGCGTGGAGCGGCTGCAGGAGGGGCGCCCGCCGGCGCCGGGCGATGCGGAGATCGCGGCGCTGCTCAAGGTGCCGACCGATCCGTCGAACGCGGGCCCGGCGGTGGACGAGCCGGCGATCGCGGCGCGGGTCGCCCTGCGCCCGCACGCCGTGCAGGCGGGCTCGCAGGCGCCGGACACCGGCAGCGCGCCGGGCGGCGGCAGCGCGTCGAGCGGCGGCAGCGCGTCGAGCGGCGGCGCTGCTTCGACCGCCCCCCCCGACACACGCGCCACCGAACTCCGAGCCCGCGCCGACGCCCTGCTCGCCGCCTACACCCCGCTGTGGCGCGCCTGGGCCGAGACCGAGCGCCCGCGCCGCCGCAGCATCGCCCTCTATGCCGAGCTCTTCGCGCTGATGCAGCGCCTGCGGCAGGGCGAGAGCGCGAACCCCTCCGAGCTGGTGTGGGGCGTGGGCGTGTCGACCTGGCAGCTCGCGCACTCGGGCGCCACCGTGCCCTTCGAGTACCCGCTGATCACGCAGCAGCTCGAGATCGCCGTCGACACCGCCACACTCGCCATCGAGCTGCGCCCGCGGATCGCGCGGCCGCGCCTCGAGGTCGATGCCTTCGTCGCCTGCGGCGTGGCCGCGGCCGTCCCGGCCGAGCAGACCGTGCGTGCGTCGTGGAGCGCCCCCGATGCGCCGCCGCTCTCGCCCTTCGACGCCGCGTCCTACGAGCCCGCGCTGCGCCTGGTCGCCGGCAACCTGCAGGCCGAGGGCCGCTACGAGCCGGTGCGTGCCGCCGACGCCCCGGTGCCGCGCCCCTCCGATCGCCTGGTGGTCACCGACGACTGGGTGCTCGTCGCGCGGCCGCGTCGCGCCAACTACCTGCAGGACGACATCGAGCGCCTGCGCGCCTGGCTCAAGGACCATCCCGAGGTGCCCGGCGGCCCGGCCGCGCTGGTCACGCCCGCGTCGTCGGACCCCATCGGCTTCGCCCCGGTCGCGTTCCGCGGCCTGTCGTCGGGCGGTGCCGGCTCGGGCGGTGGCGAGGTGCGCGAGCTGTTCTTCCCGCTGCCGTACAACGACGAGCAGGTGACGATCGTCCAGCAGCTCGAGCGTGCGCCCGGCGTGACGGTGCAGGGCCCGCCCGGCACCGGCAAGACCCACACCATCGCCAACATCGTCTGCCACTACCTGGCCACCGGCCGGCGCGTGCTGGTGACCTCCGCCGGCGAGCCGGCGCTGCGCGTGCTGCAGGACAAGATCCCCGAGGCCGTGCGGCCGCTGACGGTGTCGCTGCTGGCCAGCGACCGCGAGGGCCTCAAGCAGTTCGAGGCCTCGATCCGCGCGATCCAGCAGGGCGTCACGCAGCTCGACGAGCAGGCCACCCGCGAGGGCATCGCGCGCACGCTCGCCGCCATCGACCGCGTGCACGCCGAGCTGCATGCGATCGACCGCCGCGTCGACGCCATCGCTGCCGCGCAGCTCTCGGACGTCGAGGTCGACGGCGTGCCGATGCGCGCGGCGAAGATGGCCGAGCTGGTTGTCGCGGGTACCGAGCGCTTCGGCTGGTTCACCGACACGCCGACGCTCGAGCCCGAGCACACGCCCCCGCTCGCCGAGGACGCCGTCGCGCAGCTTCGCGCCGCGCGCCGCACGCTCGGCGCCGACCTGGTCTACGTCGGCCACGCGCTGCCCGCCGCCGACACCTACCCCACGCCTGCGCGCATCGCCGAGCTGCACGGCGTGCTGGTGCGCCTGCGTGCGCTCGACGAGCAGGCCCGCGCCGCCGG
>JAIYAG010000593.1 GCA_027489195.1 Burkholderiales bacterium
ACGCGGTGAAGAAGTCCGTCGAGACCGATTTCGCCTGGAAGAAGTACTTCATCGAGGCGTTCCTGTTCTCGATTCTCATCTACTGGATCTTCTGCTTCGCGATGTCGAAGTACAGCCAGTGGCTCGAGCGCGACCTGGCCCGCGGCCACCGCTGACCCACCCCGACACGAGGATCGACCGATGAGCGCCGTCGCCCAGTCTGCCGCCACCCCCGCCGCCTCCGCCGACGGCAAGCCCGCGATCCGCATCGCCGGCCTGAACAAGTGGTACGGCGAGTTCCATGTGCTGAAGAACATCGACCTGACGGTCGCCCGCGGCGAGAAGATCGTCATCTGCGGGCCGTCGGGATCGGGCAAGTCGACGCTGATCCGCTGCATCAACCGGCTCGAGCAGCACCAGAAGGGCAGCATCGTCGTCAACGGCATCGAGCTGACCGACGACATCAAGAACATCGACACCATCCGCTCCGACGTCGGCATGGTGTTCCAGCACTTCAACCTGTTTCCGCACCTGTCCGTGCTCGACAACTGCACGCTCGCGCCGATGTGGGTGAAGAAGCAGAGCAAGGCGCAGGCCGAGGCGACCGCGATGAAGTACCTCGAGCGGGTACGCATCAAGGAGCAGGCGCCGAAGTATCCGGGCCAGCTCTCGGGCGGTCAGCAGCAGCGCGTCGCGATCGCGCGGGCGCTGTGCATGAACCCCTCGATCATGCTGTTCGACGAGCCCACCTCCGCGCTCGACCCCGAGATGGTCAAGGAGGTGCTCGACACGATGATCGACCTGGCGCGCGAAGGCATGACCATGCTGTGCGTGACCCACGAGATGGGGTTCGCGCGGGCGGTGGCCGACCGGGTGATCTTCATGGACCGCGGGGAGATCGTCGAGCAGAACACGCCCGATGCGTTCTTCAGCAACCCGCAGAACGAGCGCAGCAAGCAGTTCCTGAGCCAGATCCTGGACCGCTGAGTCCACGCGCCCGGGCCGCCGCGGCCCGGGTCGATGCGCGTTCGGACGGCCGCCCTCGGGCGGCCGTCGTCGCTTCAGCGGGGGGGCCGGCCGCGGCGCGCGCCGCTGGCCGCCTTGGTGGCGGTGCGACCGCCCTTGGCGGCGCGCGGGGTGCCTGCGCTCGCCGAGGCGCGACCGCCACCGCTGCCGCTGCCGGCCGCGGCACGCCCGCCGGCAGCAGCCCGCGCAACGGTGCCGGCTGCACGGGTGGCACGGGTGGTCGCTGCGGTGGCGGGGCGCTTCGACGCGACGGTGCCCGCGCGGGCCGCCGAGGCCGCCGCGCGGATCGGCGTCATCAGCATCGACGCGATCGTGTCGAACGGCTCCATCGCGTGCTCCGCCTCGAGCTGCCGGCGGCGCTCGGTCATGCGTCGCGCGAGATCGACCAGGTCGAGCTTCGCCCGCCGGGCCTTCGGGAACATCTGCTTCTCCTCCTCCCGAACGTGATGCGCGACATACTCGCCGAGCACCTTGACCTTGGCGTCGTAGAGCGCGTCGCCGGGCGACATCGCGCGGATCTGGTGGATCAGGTCCTTCGCCGACTGGTGCTCGACCTGCGCCTCGTCGATCACGGCGCCCGCCTTGAGGACGGCACGCGCGGCGGGATAGAACAGCTCCTCCTCGAGCTGCGCGTGCACGTCGATCTCCTGGCAGAGCCGCTCGGCCAGCCCGCGCTTGCGCGCCTCGTCGGGCGTCTTCGCGGCGGCAGCCCGCCCGTACTGCGCACACAGCTTGCGCACCCGCTCGTGGTCGGCCTCGAGCATCGCGATCGCATCCTGGTGGCTGCGGCGTGCAGCGGTCTTCTTCGCTTCCATCGGCTTCTCCCGGGTTGGGCTCGACGTACGGTCCGTCGCGACGCACCGTGCATCGCGCGGCCGTACCGGCGACCGACGCAGGGCAATGCGCATGCCCGGCACGGCGGTGACACGGCTACACTCGATTCGCCTGCACGCCGTCGCCGCCCCGACTTCGCCCGCGAGGCACCGCCCGACTCCGCATCGCCTCCATGACCCCGCCCGCGTCCATGACCTCGCCCGCCTCCATGTCCCCGCCCTGCCTGCTGCTGTCCGACGAGATGGACCGTGCGAACGGCGCCGCGATCGACGCCATCGCCGCCGACTGCTCGCGGCCGCTGCAGCGCCTGCCGCTGTCCGCGGTCGACACCGATCCGGCGCGGCTGAGTGCGGTGACCGGCGCCTGGTATTCGCGCGACCTGTTCACAGGCGGGGGCCCCACGACGCCGAGCCGCGCCACGCTGCGCTTCTTCGAGCGGGCCGACGCCGCGCCGAGACTGACCTGGCTGCACGTGATGTCCGCCGGCACCGACCTGCCGATGTACCGCGACGCCCATGCGCGCGGCGTGCGGCTCACCACCTCGACCGGCGTGACCGCCGTGCCGATCGCGCAGACCGCCGTGGCGGCGGTGCTCGCGCATGCACGCGGCTTTCCCGGCTGGCTCGATGCGCAGCGCCGGGGCGACTGGGCGCCGCGCTACGGCGCGGACGCGCCCGCCGACCTCGGCGGACAGACGGCGGTGATCGTCGGCCTCGGGCCGATCGGGCTGGAGATCGCGCGGCTGCTGCGTGCGGTCGGGCTGCACACCATCGGCGTGCGCCAGCGCGACGAAGCCTGCGACGGCGTCGACGAGACCCGTGTCTATGCGGACCTGGACGCGCTGCTGCCGCGCTGCGACTGGCTGATCCTGTGCTGTCCGCTCACGCCGCTCACGCACGGCCTCGTCGACGCCGCGCGCCTGGCGCGCCTGCCCGCGCATGCACGCGTGATCAACGTCGGTCGCGGGCCGGTGCTGCAGGAGGCGGCGCTCGTCGACGCGCTGCGCGCCGGCCGGCTCGCGGGCGCGTACCTCGACGTGTTCGAGCACGAGCCGCTGCCCGCCGACTCGCCGCTGTGGACGCTGCCCGGCGTGTGGCTGTCGCCGCACAACTCGGCCGCCTCGCTGGGCAACCCGGCGCGCGACGTGCAGCGCTTCATGCAGGCGCTGCGCGACTGGCTGCGGCCGGGCTGAAGGCGGACCGAGGGCGCTGCGCGCGGCCCCCGCGCGCAGCGCGACCTCAGTACGACTTCGGCTGCCCGAGCACCTTCTCCGCGATGAAGCTCAGGATGAGCTGAGGCGAGATCGGCGCGATGCGGGTCAGCATCGCCTCGCGCAGGTAGCGCTCGACGTGGTACTCCCGCGAGTAGCCCATGCCGCCATGGGTGAGCACCGCGGTCTCGCAGGCCTTGAAGCCCGCCTCGCCGGCGAAGTACTTCGCCGCGTTCGCCTCGGCGCCGCAGGGCTTGCCCTGGTCGTACAGCCAGGCCGCGCGCATCGTCAGCAGGTCCGCCGCCTCGAGCTCGATCCAGCGCTCGGCCATCGGATGCTGCACGCCCTGGTTCTTGCCGATCGGCCGGTCGAACACGATGCGCTCGGTCGCGTAGCGCGCCGCGCGCTGCAGCGCGACGCGGCCCAGCCCCACCGCCTCGGCGGCGATCAGCACGCGCTCCGGATTCATGCCGTGCAGGATGTACTCGAAGCCGCGGCCCTCTTCGCCGATCCGGTCCTCGACCGGGATCTCCAGGCCGTCGATGAACAGCTGGTTCGAGTCCACCGCCTTGCGGCCGTGCTTGTCGATCTCGCGGACCTCGACCTTCGTGCGATCGAGGTCGGTGTAGAAGAGGCTCAGGCCGCGCGAGGGCGCCGCGGGGTCGGGGTCGGCGGTGCGTGCGAGCAGCAGGATCTTGTCCGCCACCTGCGCGGTGGAGATCCAGACCTTCTGGCCGTCGACGACGTAGCGATCGCCCCGGCGGACCGCGCGGGTCTTCAGGCGCAGCGTGTTCAGGCCGGTGTTCGGCTCGGTCACGCCGAAGCAGGCCTTCGAGCGGCCCGCGATCAGCGGCGGCAGCCAGCGCGCCTTCTGCTCGGGCGTGCCGTTGATGACCACCGGATGCAGGCCGAAGATG
>JAIYAG010000562.1 GCA_027489195.1 Burkholderiales bacterium
GACCGGCACATCCTGATCTGCGGCTACGGACGGAGCGGCCAGAGCCTGGCGCACGTCCTGGAGGCCGAGAAGGTGCCCTTCGTCGCACTCGACCTCGACCCCGACCGGGTCCGCGAGGCGGCCTCGGCGGGCGAATCGGTGGTCTACGGCGACTCGACGCGCCGCGAGACGCTGCTGGCCGCCGGTGTGCACCGGGCCTCGGTCCTGGTGGTGACCTACGACGACACCGTGGCCGCGCTGCGGCTGCTGCGCGTGGTGCGCGAGCTCGCGCCGCAGCTGCCGGTGGTGGTGCGCACCGCCACCGACGCCGACCTCGAGCGCCTGCGCGAGGCCGGTGCCACCGAGGTCGTGCCCGAGGTGGTCGAGGGCAGCCTGATGCTCGCCTCGCACGCGCTGGCGCTCAACGGCGTGCCGCTGGCTCGCGTGCTGCGCCGGATCCGCTCCATCCGCGAAGACCGGTACAGCCTGCTGCGCGGCTACTTCCACGGTGCCGACGACCAGGAAACCGAGACCATCGAGGCCGACCACCTGCGGCTGCACGCGGTGACCGTGGCCGCCGGTGCGTCGGCCGTCGGCCTGCCGCTCTCAGCGCTGCCGCTGGAAGGCTGCTCCCTCAGCGCGCTGGTGCGGGGCGGCCGCCGCCGCCTGGAATGGCCGGCCGACCTCGCCGTCGAGGCCGGCGACACCCTGGTGCTGTCCGGCACGGTCGAGCAGGTCGGGTCGGCCGAGGCCCGGCTGCTGAAGATGGGCGCCCCGGGGCGAACGTGACTGCCTTGCTACACTGCGCGCTTACCGATGCCAGGGCCGCCAGGAATCCCCCGGCGGCCGCACCCTTGCCCGATACCACGCCCTTCGTCTCGTTCGAGGCCCTTCACTTCGGCTATGCCGGGCGCCCGCTGCTGCGCGACGTCACGCTGCATGCGCGGCGCGGCGAGGTCGTCGCGCTGATGGGCGGCTCGGGGTCGGGCAAGACGACGCTGCTGAGGCTGCTCGGCGGGCAGCTCCGCGCGAACGCCGGCCGGGTCCGCTTCGACGGCCAGGACGTCGGCATGCTCGGGCGCGAGGCGCTCTACCGGCTGCGGCGGCGCATGGGCATGCTGTTCCAGTTCGGCGCGCTGTTCACCGACCTGTCGGTCTTCGAGAACGTGGCCTTCCCGCTGCGCGAGCACACCCGGCTGCCCGAGTCGATGATCCGCGACCTGGTGCTGATGAAGCTCGACGCGGTCGGCCTGCGCGGCGCGGCCGCACTCATGCCCTCGCAGGTCTCGGGCGGCATGGCGCGCCGGGTGGCGCTCGCCCGGGCGATCGCACTCGACCCGCCGCTGCTGATGTACGACGAGCCCTTCGCCGGCCTCGACCCGATCTCGCTCGGCACCATCGCCCACCTGATCCGCGAGCTGAACGATGCGCTCGGCGCGACCTCGATCGTCGTCACCCACGACGTGCCCGAGACCTTCGCCATCGCCGATCGGGTCTACCTGCTCGGCGACGGGCGCATCGTCGCGTCCGGCACACCCGACGCGCTGCGCGCCTCGTCCGACCCGTACGTGCTCCAGTTCCTGCACGGCTCGCGCGACGGCCCGGTGCAGTTCCACCGCCCGGCGCCCCCGATCGCAGACGACCTGGGACTGCCCCGGTGAGCGCGGTGGCGGCGCGGCTCGGTGCCTGGGTGCTCGACCGGCTGGCCAGCGTCGGACATGGCGCCCGCTTCTTCCTGAGGCTGCTGGCCCTGCTGCCGGGCGCGTTCATGCGGCCGCGGCTGGTCATCGACCAGCTCCACTTCATCGGCAACCGCTCGCTGTCGATCATCCTGGTGTCGGGCCTGTTCGTCGGCTTCGTGCTCGGCTTCCAGGGCTACTACATCCTGCAGCGCTACGGCTCGGCCGAGGCGCTCGGCCTGATGGTGGCGCTGTCGCTGCTGCGCGAGCTCGGGCCCGTGGTCGCGGCGCTGCTCTTCGCCGGCCGCGCCGGCACTTCGCTCACCGCCGAGATCGGCCTGATGAAGGCCGGCGAGCAGCTCTCGGCGATGGAGATGATGGCCGTCGACCCGATGGCGCGGGTGCTCGCGCCGCGCTTCGCCGCGGCGGTGATCGCGATGCCGGTGCTGGCGACGCTGTTCTCGGCGGTCGGCGTGATCGGCGGCTGGGGCGTGGGCGTGCTGCTGATCGGCGTCGATGCGGGCGGCTTCTGGTCCCAGATGCAGGCCGGCGTCGACGTCTTCAGTGACCTCGGCAACGGCGTCATCAAGAGCGTGGTGTTCGGCTTCGTCTGCGCGTTCACCGCCCTGTACGTCGGGCACGAGGCGCAGCCCACCCCCGAAGGCGTGTCGCGGGCGACCACGACCACGGTCGTCGCCTCCTCGCTCGCCGTGCTCGGCTTCGACTTCATCCTCACCGCGCTGATGTTCGGCGCCGCCTGAAGGAACGATCATGACCACAGACCACCGGGCCGCCCGATGAGCACGAACCGCCGGATCGACACCATGGTGGGCGGCTTCGTGCTGCTCGGGCTGGCGGCGCTGCTGTTCCTGGCGCTCAAGGCCGGCAATCTCGGCAGCTTCACCGGCGGCGGGACCTACGCGACGCAGGCCCGCTTCGACAACATCGGCGGCCTGAAGGTCCGCGCTCCGGTCAAGAGCGCGGGGGTCGTGGTCGGACGGGTCGCCGGGATCGGCTTCGACGACCAGACCTACCAGGCGGTCGTGTCGCTGACGATCGACGAGCGCTTCCGCTTCCCGAAGGACAGCTCGGCGAAGATCCTGACGTCAGGCTTGCTCGGCGAGCAATACATAGGCTTGGAGGCCGGCGGCGACGACAAGATGCTGGCGGCCGGCGACACCATCCGCATGACGCAGTCCGCGATCGTCCTGGAGAACCTCATCGGACAGTTCCTGTTCAGCAAGGCGGCCGAGGGAGACAAGAAGCCGTGACGATCGCCTCGGACCTCCCGGCCCGCGCCCGCCCGTCGCTGCGGCTGCGGGCGCTCGGCGCGGCCGCCGTGCTGGCGGTGCTGCTCGCTGCAGAAGGCTGTGCCGGACTGGCCGACGGGCGCGGCGCCCCGGGCGCCGACGCCGCGGCTGCGGCCGCGATCGGTGCGGCCGGCGCGGTCAGCGCCGGCAGCGCGACCCGGGGCGAGGCCGACTACGGCGACGCCGAATCCGACCGGGCGCGCACGGCCGCCCTCGACCCGTTCGAGCCGGTCAACCGCGGCATCGCGCGGTTCAACGACACCCTGGACCGCTGGGTGTTCCGTCCGGTGGCGGTCTTCTACGATCAGTACACCCCCGAGGTGTTCCAGATGATCGCCCGCAACGTGCTGTCGAACCTGCTCGACCCGTACATCGCACTGAACAACTTCCTGCAGGGCAAGCCGGGGGCGGGCTTCAACGACCTCGGCCGCTTCGCGTTCAACTCGACCTTCGGCTTCTTCGGTTTCGCCGACCCCGCCTCGGATGCGGGCATGCCGAAGCACCGCGAGGACTTCGGTCAGACTCTGGGCGTCTGGGGCGTCGAGACCGGACCGTACCTGGTGCTGCCCTTCTTCGGTCCGTCCAACCTTCGCGACGGATTCGGATTCGGCGTCGACGCGTACGCCGCCCTGATCAATCGCTTCGACAACGTGCGGTTCCGCAATACCGCGGCCGGGGTGCAGTTCGTGGACGTCCGGGCGCAGCTGCTGCCCGCCGATCGTCTGCTGAACGACGCCCTCGACCGTTACACCCTGATGCGCGACACCTATCTCCAGAGGCGCCGCAATCTCGTGTTCGACGGCAACCCGCCCGACGACGAGTGACTCCCGGACTCCCGATCATGACCCGATTCCTGCTGGCGGCACTCGCCGCCTGGCTCGTCGCACTGGCTCCCGCCGGCCCCGCCCTGGCGCAGGCCACGGTGGCGCCCGACGAGCAGATCCGCGCGATGAGCACGCAGATCCTCGAGCGCATCAAGGCCGACAAGGACCTGCAGGCCGGCGACCTGCGCAAGCTGTCGCAGTTCGTCGACGAGACGATCATGCCGAGCGTGAACTTCGAGCGGATGACCGCGCTCTCGGTCGGTCGCGGCTGGCGCCAGGCCACGCCCGAGCAGCAGAAGCAGCTGATGGTCGAGTTCCGCGCGCTGCTGCTGCGGACCTACGCCGGCGCGCTGTCGGCGGTGAAGGACCAGACGGTGCGGGTCAAGCCGCTGCGGGCCGGGGCGGACGACGCCGAGGTGATCGTGCGCAGCGAGATCGTGCAGAGCCGCGGCGACCCGATCCAGCTCGACTACCGGATGGAGAAGGCCGGCACCGCCTGGCGGATCTACGACCTGAACGTGCTCGGGGTCTGGCTGGTCGAGACCTACCGCAACCAGTTCACCCAGGAGATCAACGCGCGCGGGATCGACGGGCTGATCAAGAGCCTGGCCGACCGCAACCGTGCGTTCGCCCAGGGCGCCAAGGGCTGAGGCGAGGTGCCCGCCTTCCCGGCAGAGATCCTGATGGACGGGGCGCCGGCCGCGCTGCAGGCGGCACGCGAGGCCCTCGCGGCGGGCGGCGGCCTCGACCTGGCGCCGCTGGCGCGCTTCGATTCCTCGGCGGTCGCCGTGCTGGTGGCACTGCGGCGGGAGGCCGGTTCCGGTGTCGTCTTCCGGAACCCCCCGCCGAACCTGCGTAAACTCGCGTCCCTCTACGGCGTCGAGGCCGCGCTGTTCGGTCCGTCGGCACGCTGACCGGGCCGGGCGCCGCCCGCCCGCCCGACCCGTTCCGTCCTGTCCCGCCCATGCCCGCCGTCATCGACATCGCCTCGGTCCACAAGCGCTACGGCGCGTTCGAGGCCCTGCGTGGCGTGTCGCTGCAGGTCGAGGCGGGCGAGTTCTTCGGGCTGCTCGGCCCCAACGGCGCCGGCAAGACCTCGCTGATCTCGATCGTCGCCGGCCTGAACCGGCCGAGCTCGGGCACGGTCCGGGTGATGGGCCACGACGTCGTCACCGACTACCGGGCGGCGCGACGCGCACTCGGCGTGGTGCCTCAGGAGCTGGTCTTCGACCCCTTCTTCACGGTGCGCGAGACGCTGCGGCTGACCTCGGGCTACTACGGCCTGAAGCGCAACGACGCCTGGATCGACGAGATCCTGCACCACCTGGACCTGACGTCGAAGGCCGACGCGAACATGCGCGCCCTGTCCGGCGGCATGAAGCGCCGGGTGCTTGTCGCGCAGGCACTGGTGCACCGGCCGCCGGTGATCGTGCTGGACGAGCCGACCGCCGGGGTCGACGTCGAGCTGCGCCAGACGCTGTGGAAGTTCGTGCGCGGGCTCAACCGGGACGGTCACACCATCGTCCTCACGACGCACTACCTGGAAGAGGCGCAGGAGCTGTGCGGCCGGATCGCGATGCTCAAGGCGGGTCGGGTGGTCGCGCTGGAGCGCACGGCCGATCTGCTCGGACGCTTCGGCGGCGGCACCGTGTCGCTGAGGCTCTCGGGCGCGCCGCTGCCGCCGGCGCTGGGCCCGCTGCTGCAGGGCGAGCCGGCCGCGGACGGGCGGATCGCGCTGCGCCTGGAGGACTGGCAGCGGCTCGAGCCGATCCTCGCGGCGCTGCGCGAGGCGGGCTGCCGGATCGAGGAGATGGAGCTCGCGCACACCGACCTCGAGGATGTGTTCCTGAGGATCATGGCTCAGAACCCGGCCGTGCAGCCGAGCCCGGGAGCCCCGTCATGACCGGCTTCCAGACCCTCCTCCACAAGGAGATCCTGCGCTTCTGGAAGGTCGCGGTGCAGACCGTCGCCGCGCCGGTGCTGACCGCGATGCTCTACCTGCTCGTCTTCTCGCAGGCGCTCGCCGACCACGTCCAGGTCTACCCGGGCGTGCCGTACGTGAACTTCCTCGTGCCCGGCCTGGTGATGATGTCGGTGCTGCAGAACGCGTTCGCCAACGCGTCCTCGTCGCTGATCCAGTCGAAGGTCACCGGCAACCTGGTGTTCGTGCTGCTGCCGCCGCTGTCGCCGCTGGCGCTCTTCGGCGCCTACGTGCTGGCGGCCGTCGTGCGCGGCCTGATGGTGGGCACCGGGGTGTTCCTGGTGACGGCCTGGTTCGCGCCGCCGATGTTCGCCGCCCCGGTCTGGATCCTGGTCTTCGCGGTCCTGGGCAGTGCGATTCTCGGTACAATGGGCCTGATCGGCGGGATCTGGGCCGAGAAGTTCGACCAGATCGCGATGTTCCAGAACTTCCTGATCATGCCGGCGACCTTCCTCGCCGGCGTCTTCTATTCCGTGCATTCGCTGCCGGCGTTCTGGCAGACGGTGTCGCACCTGAACCCGTTCTTCTACATGGTCGACGGCTTCCGCTACGGCTTCTTCGGGCACTCCGACGTGCCGCCCGCCGTCAGCCTCGCGATCGTCCTCGCGACGCTGGCCGTCGTGGCCGGCGTGGCGCTGCGGATGCTGCACACCGGCTGGCGGATCCGCCACTGACGCCCCCCCGGCGCGGGCCTCCCGCACGCGCCACCACGCCGTCCCCTACGCATCATGACCACCCCCGACGCCATCCACCGGTACATCACCGACGGCCTGCCGTGCGAGCACCTGCACGTCGACGGCGACGGCCGCCACTTCGAGGCGACCATCGTCTCGGCGCAGTTCGCGGGCAAGCGCCCCATCCAGCGCCACCAGATGGTCTACGCGGTGCTGGGCGACCGCATGCGCGAGGAGATCCACGCGCTGTCGATGACCACGCTGACGCCCGAGGAATGGGCGGCGCAGCGCACGAAGTAGGGCCGAGATGGACAAGCTGCTGATCCACGGCGGCCGCCGCCTGCAGGGCGAGGTCCGCATCTCGGGCGCCAAGAACGCGGCCCTGCCCATCCTGTGCGCGGGGCTGCTGGTGCCCGGCACGCTCGAGCTCTCGAACGTGCCGCAGCTGCACGACGTCGGCACGACGCTCAAGCTGCTCGACCGGATGGGCGTGAAGTCCACCCGCGACGCCGCCGCCGGCACCGTCACGCTCGACGGCTCCTCGGTCACCAGCACCGAGGCCGCCTACGACCTCGTCAAGACGATGCGGGCGTCGATCCTCGTGCTCGGCCCGCTCGTCGCGCGCTTCGGCGAGGCGAGGGTGTCGCTGCCCGGCGGCTGCGCGATCGGCCAGCGCCCGGTCGACCAGCACATCAAGGGCCTGCAGGCGCTCGGGGCCCGCATCGACATCGAGCACGGCTACGTGGTCGCGCGCGCCTCGCGCCTGCGGGGCACGCGGATCGTGACCGACATGGTGACCGTCACCGGCACCGAGAACCTGATGATGGCCGCCACGCTGGCCGAGGGCGAGACGGTCATCGAGAACGCCGCCCGCGAGCCCGAGGTGGTCGACCTCGCGCGCGCTCTGGTCGCGCTCGGCGCGCGGATCCACGGCGCGGGCACCGACCGCATCGTGATCGAAGGCGTCGACGCGCTGCACGGCGGCGCCTACCGCGTGATGTCCGACCGCATCGAGACCGGCACCTTCCTGTGCGCGGTGGCGGCCGCCGGCGGCGACCTGCGGCTGACCCACTGCGAGCCCGACACCCTCGACGCGACGCTCGACAAGCTGCGCGAGGCGGGCCTGCGCATCGAGTCCGGCCCCGACTGGATCCGCGGCACGATGGACGGCCGTCCGAAGTCGGTCAACGTGCGCACGGCGCCGTATCCGGGCTTCGCGACCGACATGCAGGCGCAGATGATGGCGGTGAACTGCGTGGCCGACGG
Source organism: Burkholderiales bacterium (assembly GCA_027489195.1). Taxonomy (GTDB): domain Bacteria; phylum Pseudomonadota; class Gammaproteobacteria; order Burkholderiales; family Burkholderiaceae_E; genus UBA4615. Next base: position 7,714 of record JAIYAG010000562.1, read on the forward strand.
CACCGGCGTGATCACCGAGACCATCTTCGAGAACCGGTTCATGCACGTGCAGGAGATGCGGCGGCTCGGGGCCGAGATCGATACCGAGGGCACCACCGCCGTGGTCCGCGGCAAGCGCGGGCTGTCGGGCGCGATCGTGATGGCGACCGACCTGCGGGCCTCCGCGGGGCTGGTCATCGCCGGGCTGGTCGCCGACGGCGACACCCTGGTCGACCGTGTCTATCACCTCGATCGCGGCTACGACCGCATGGAGCGCAAGCTCGCCGCCGTCGGCGCGAGCATCGAGCGCGTGCGCACGGTGGACGACGCATGATCACGCTCGCGCTGTCCAAGGGGCGGATCCTCGACGACACGCTGCCGCTGCTGAAGTCGATCGGCATCGAGGTCGATCCGGCCGTGCTCGACTCGCGCAAGCTGATCCTGCCGACGGCGGATCCGGACCTGCGGCTGATCATCGTGCGCGCCTCCGACGTCCCGACCTACGTGCAGTACGGCGCGGCGGACCTCGGCGTCGCCGGCAAGGACGTGCTGCTCGAGCACGGCGGCGACGGGCTCTACCAGCCGATCGACCTCGGCATCGGGCGCTGCCGGATGTGCGTGGCCACGAAGCGCGGCTTCGACTACGCGGCCGCGGTACGCCGCGGTGCCCGACTGCGGGTGGCCACCAAGTACGTGACCGTCGCCCGCGAGCACTTCGCCGCCAAGGGCGTGCACGTCGACCCGATCAAGCTGTACGGCTCGATGGAGCTGGCGCCGCTGGTGGGGCTGGCCGACGCCATCGTCGATCTCGTCTCCACCGGCAGCACGCTCAAGGCCAACGACCTCGTCGAGGTCGAGCAGATCATGACCATCTCGTCGCGCCTGATCGTCAACCAGGCTTCGCTCAAGACGCGGCACGCCGCCCTCGCGCCGCTGCTGCAGCGGCTGGCGCGCGCGGTCGGCGCGGAGTCCCCGGCATGAACGCGTCCGGGCCCGACATCCATCGCCTCGACAGCACCGAGCCCGGCTTCGATGCGCGCCTGTCGGCGCTGCTCGCCTGGGAGTCCGGCCAGGACGCCGAGATCGAGCGCGCGGCCGCCGACATCCTGCGCGACGTGCGGGCCCGCGGCGACGCGGCCGTGCTCGAGTACACCCGCCGCTTCGACCGTGTCGAGGCCGCCGATGCCCGCGCGCTCGAGCTGCCGCGCGCCGAGCTCGAGGCCGCGCTCGCCGGCCTCGCGCCCGCCCGGCGCGCCGCGCTCGAGGCCGCTGCCGTGCGGGTGCGCGACTACCACCGCCACCAGCTCGCCCAGTCCTGGTCGTACGTCGATGCCGATGGCACGCGCCTCGGCCAGAAGGTCGGTCCGCTCGACCGCGTGGGCCTGTACGTGCCCGGCGGCAAGGCCGCCTACCCGTCGTCGGTGCTGATGAACGCGATCCCGGCCAAGGTCGCGGGCGTCCCCGAGCTGGTGATGGTCACGCCCACGCCCGGCGGCGTGCGCAACCCGCTGGTGCTGGCGGCCGCGGCGATCGCCGGCGTCGACCGGGTGTTCACCATCGGCGGCGCGCAGGCGGTCGGCGCGCTCGCCTACGGCACGGCCACCGTGCCTGCGGTCGACAAGATCGTCGGTCCCGGCAATGCCTATGTCGCCGAGGCCAAGCGCCGCGTCTTCGGCACCGTCGGCATCGACATGATCGCCGGCCCCTCCGAGATCCTCGTGATCTGCGACGGCGGCACCGATCCCGACTGGATCGCGATGGACCTGTTCTCGCAGGCCGAGCACGACGAGCTCGCGCAGGCGATCCTGCTGTGCCCCGACGCCGCCTACCTCGACGCGGTCCACGCCGCGATCCGCCGGCTGCTGCCGACGATGCCGCGGCGCGACGTGATCGCGGCCTCGCTCGCCGGGCGCGGCGCGCTGGTCAAGGTCCGCAGCCTCGAGGAGGCCTGCGAGATCGCCAACCGGATCGCGCCCGAGCACCTCGAGATCTCGACCGCCGAGCCGCAGCGCTGGGCCGACCGGATCCGCCACGCCGGTGCGATGTTCCTCGGGCCCTGGACCAGCGAGTCGCTCGGC
>JAIYAG010000263.1 GCA_027489195.1 Burkholderiales bacterium
ATCCGCAGCCGCCCGCCGCTCGCCTCGACCTGCAGGCCGCCGGCGGTGAGCGTCCCCATGAACACCACCTCGCGGGCGCTCTGCGTGATGTTGATGAAGCCGCCCACGCCCGAGACGATGCGCTTGTCGCCCTCGCCGAAGAGGCTGACGTTGACGTTGCCGCGCACGTCGAGCTCGGCGAGCCCGAGGAACGCCACGTCGATGCCGCCGCCGTCGTAGAAGTCGAACTGCGCCGGATGGTCGACGACCGCCTCGGGATAGGCCGACGCGCCGAACGACAGGCCGTCGGCGGGCGTGCCGCCGATGGGGCCGGCCTCGACGGTCAGCGTGAAGCCCGAGACGCCCTCCTCGTCGGCCACCGCGCCGATGCCGGCGGGCATGCCCACGCCGAGGTTCACCACGCGCGGGCGGCGCGCGACGAGCTCGAGCAGCGCGCGCCGCTGGACGATCCTGCGCACGTCGAGCGGCCCGGGCGCGCGCCGCGGCGCCTCGTGGCCGGGCCCGCGCCACGACGTGTAGTACGCCGGGTTGTCGGCCTCGGCGAAGGTCATCATGTGCTCGTCCTCGTGCTCGGCGATCACCACATGGTCGATCAGGATCCCGGGTACCTTCACAGCGTGCAGGTTCTCGTGGCGCTCGACGATGCGCCGCGCCTGCGCGATCACGATGCCGCCGCTGTTGCGCGCGGCCTGCGCGATCGCGAGCAGCTCGTGGTGGAAGGCCTCGTTCTCGGTGGCGAGGTTGCCGCGCGCATCGACCGAGGTGCCGCGGATCAGCGCCACGTCGATCGGGAACGACGGGTAGAGCAGCCAGCGCTCGCCGCGCAGCTCGAGCGACTCGACATAGCGGCGCGCGCCGATCCGCGCGGCCTCGCGGCCGATCTCGTTGATCGCGCCGCCGTCGAGCCGCGGATCGACGAAGGTGTGCAGGCCGATCTTGGTGATCACGCCCGGCTTGCCGCCGGCGATCGCGCGGTAGAGCTGCGTGATCACGCCCTGGGGCAGGTTGTAGGCCGCGCAGCGCTCCTCGAGCGCCAGCGCGGAGAGCTTCGGTGCCGAGCGCCAGTGGCCGCCGACGATGCACGCAGTCATGCCGGCATGCCCGAAGTGGTTGACGCCGCGGTGGCCGCGGTCGCCCTGCCCGGCCGAATAGACCAGCGTGAGGTCGGCCGGCGCGCCCTCGGCGAGGAAGCGGCGCTCGAGCGCCGCGGTCACCGCCTCGGCGTGGCCGCAGCCGACGAAGCCGGCGCTGGCGACGGTCGCGCCGCTGCGCACGAGGGCGGCGGCTTCGGTGGCGGACAGCAGGTTCAAGGCGAGGTCTCCGGATGCGGGGGATCGGTCGGCGCCGCACCCGTCGTCCCGAGCCGCTCGCGCCCCCGGCCGTCCCGGGCCGGGAGCGCGATTGTCCCGAAAAAGCGCCGCGCCGTCGCGCCTACACCGCGCGGATCGGGATCGGCGCCCGCTTCGCGGGGTCGCCATGCCCGCGCCAGCCGGCGAGCCGCTCGTACCACTCGGTGCGCACCTTCTCCAGGTGGCGGTCCTTCACGTGGCCGTAGCCGCGGATCTGCTCGGGCAGCTTCGCGAGCGCCACGGCCTGCGCGTGGTTCGACGCATCGAGCCCGACGAGGAGCTCGTCGATCAGCGCCTCGTACTCGGTGATCAGCGCCCGCTCGGCGCGCCGCTCGGCGGTGCGGCCGAACGGGTCGAACGCGGTGCCGCGCAGGAACTTGAGCTTGGCGAGCGTGCGCAGCGCCGGCAGCATCCAGGGGCCGAACTCGCGCTTGACCGGCGCCCCCGTCTGCGGATCGACCTTCGCCAGGATCGGCGGCGCCATGTGGAAGCGCAGCTGCCAGTCGCCCTCGAACTGCTCGCGGATCGAGGCGACGAAGGCGGGGTCGGCGTGCAGGCGCGCGACCTCGTACTCGTCCTTGTAGGCCATCAGCTTGGCGAGCCCGCGCGCGACGGCCTCGGTGAGCCGCCAGGCGCCGGCCGTCCCGAGCCGGTCGCCCTCGAACCGGCGCACCCGCTCGATGCGCGCCCGGTAGCGCTCGGCCCAGGCCGCATCGCCCCAGGCGGTGAGCAGTGCCACGCGACGCGTGATCAGCTCGTCGAGGTCGGACTCCGAGCGCACCCGACCGACCGGACGGCGCAGCTCGATCACCTTCGCGTTCTGCGGGCGCACCGCGCGCCGCACCGCCTCCGGATCGTGCGCGAGCCGGCGGCCCCAGAGGAAGGCCTCGAGGTTGCGCGCCACCGACACCCCGTTGAGCTCGATCGCCCGCTCCATCGCCACGCGCGTGAGCGGCAGCCAGCCCTTCTGCCACGCGTAGCCCAGCAGCAGCGGGTTGGTGTAGATCGCATCGCCCAGCAGCGCAGTGGCCACGTCGTTCGCCTCGACGAAATCGACATCCTCCTCGCCCGCGGCCTCCAGCACGTTGCGCCGAAGCGCGTCGGCCGGCAGCGACCAGTCGGGGTCGCGCAGGAAGTCGGAGGTCGGCGCGACGTTGCCGTTGATGACCGCGCGCGTGACCCGCGGGCGCATCTTGGCCAGCGCCTCGTTGCCGGCCGCGACCACCAGGTCGCAGCCGATCACCAGGTCGGCCTCGCCGGTGGCGATGCGCGTGGAGTGCAGGTCTTCGGGCTGGGCGGCGATCTGCACGTGCGAGAACACCGCGCCGCCCTTCTGCGCGAGGCCCGCCATGTCGAGCACCGAGATGCCCTTGCCTTCGAGGTGGGCGGCCATGCCGATCAGCTGCCCCACCGTCACGACCCCGGTGCCGCCGACGCCGGTGACCAGCACGCCGTAGGTCCGGTTGCCGGACTCGCCGATGGTGACCGTGCGCGCGGGCTCGGGCAGCTCGCGCAGGGACTCGGGCAGCTCGGGCGCCGCACCCGCGACCGAGGCCGACTTGCGGCCCGCACGCAGCGCGCCCCCCTCGACGGTCACGAAGCTCGGGCAGAAGCCCTTCACGCACGAGTAGTCCTTGTTGCACGAGGACTGGTTGACCCGGCGCTTGCGCCCGAGCTCGGTCTCGACCGGCTCGACCGACACGCAGGCCGACTGCACGCTGCAGTCGCCGCAGCCCTCGCAGACCGCCTCGTTGATGACGACCCGCTTGGCCGGATCGGGGAAGCCGGGCTTGCCGTCGACGATCTTCTTGCGGCGCCGGCGCTTCTCGCTCGCGCAGGTCTGGTCGTAGACGAGCACGGTGCAGCCGGGGATGTCGCGCAGCCGGCGCTGAACCAGATCGAGGTGGTCGCGGTGGTGGACCTCGACGCCGTCGAACGGCGCGCGTCCCTTCAGCGCGTCGTACTTCTCCGGCTCGTCGGTGACGACCACCACCTCGCGCGCGCCTTCGGCCCGCACCTGCGCGACGATCTGCGGCACGGTGAGCACGCCATCGTGCGGCTGGCCGCCGGTCATCGCGACGGCGTCGTTGAAGAGGATCTTGTAGGTGATGTTGACCTTCGCGGCGATCGAGGCGCGCACCGCCAGCATCCCCGAGTGGAAGTAGGTGCCGTCGCCGAGGTTGGCGATGATGTGGGTCTCGTCGGTGAACGGCGACTTCCCGATCCAGGGCACGCCCTCCCCGCCCATCTGCGTGAAGGTCTCGGTGCGCCGCTCGGGCATCCAGATCGCCATGTAGTGGCAGCCGATGCCGGCCACCGCGCGCGAGCCCTCGGGCACCCGCGTCGAGGTGTTGTGCGGGCAGCCCGAACAGAAGGTCGGCGTGCGCACCGCGGTGACGTGCGGCTCGGCGAGCGCGCGCTCCTTGGCCTCGATGATCGCGATCCG
>JAIYAG010000179.1 GCA_027489195.1 Burkholderiales bacterium
CAGGTCGTCGTCGATGAGGCCGGCCAGCTGCATCGTCACGGTCGAAGCGCCGCGGGTGCGCGTGTTCCAGGCGTTGGCCCAGGCACTGGCGGCCAGAGCCTGCCAGTCCACCCCGCCATGCGCCCAGAAGCGCCGGTCTTCGCTCAGCACGATGGCGTCGCGCAACGCTGGCGAGATGTCGTCCAGCTTCAGCCAGTCGCTGCGGCGGACCTTGGCGTCCACGCGCACCACCTGCAGCGGCTGGCCATGGCGATCCAGCAGCGTGATGTCCGAGGGCTGGTGAGCTGCGCGTACCGATTCGAAGCTGGGGACGGCGCCCGCGCTCAGGGCGCACAGCAGGAAGGGCCCGATGATCAGTGGCCGGCACAAGACCGACAGCGAACAAAGCCAACGGCCGAGCGCTTTCACGGACGCACCTCCAGCAGCGCATTGGGCGCTTCGCCGAATGTCTCCGGCGCGTACATCGCCTCGATGCGCGTGGGTGGCAGGCCCAGCCGGCCACTGCTGTTCAGGCGCACGGTGTATTCGACGACATGCCTGCCGCGCGGTAGCCATTCCCAGTAGCCGCGCCAGGCATCGGCAGCGCGTTCCTCGAAGGCCAGGGCGGCGCGCCCGCTGGCCTGTTCGCCGCGCGTGGCGGTGGCTGAATCGCGCCCCAGCCCGCTGCCCAGCAGCGTGGCGCCGGTGGGCACGGGGTCGCTCAGCACCACCCAGGCCATGTCGGCTTGCGCGTCGATTTCCAGCCGCACGCGCATGATGTCGCCGCGGCTCCAGGCATCGGGCGTCTTGCGCTGCACCGCGCTGACACTGCGCGTGACGCGGTAGCCCGCGGCGATGGGTGCCGTCAGCGGCACGGCGGCCAGCGTCTGCAATGAAAGCCAGGGGCTGCCGGTGCCGTTGTGGCGCGCCACGAGGCTGCCTGCCGACAGCCGCAATGGCAGCGTGGCGCCGGCGGGTGAGGCGGCCCAGTCGTGGCTGGCCGTCTGGCCGGCGATCGCCAGCATGGTCTGCCCCGTCGGCGGCGTAGCCTCAAGAGTCTTTGCGAAAGCCGCGACCGCCAGGCTGCCCCAGACGTTGGCCGTGGTCGTGCGCCAGGCGCCGCGCTGCTGCCGCGCCAGCAGGCCTGCCAGCAATCGCGGTGCTTCGTCCTTCCACGCCGGGGTGGCGAGGGCCGCCAGCAGCAGGCGCGCGGCGTTGTTGTCGCCGTTCTCCATGAGCCACCACCAGTCGTCCTGCGCGTCTGTTGTGAGCGTGAGACTGCTGCTGCCTTCGGCCAGGCGCGAGCGCAAGAGGCGTTGCACATCGGCCAGACGTTCCGCGCGCTGCGGTGCTGCGGGCAGGCGTTCGTACACACGCCAGGCGTCCAGCAGCGCACTGCTCGGCCACGCGGCCATGGCCCCCGGCGTGATGGCCAGCGAACCCAGCATGCGCGGCGTGGCGCGGCCGTGGCGCGACAGGGATTCGAGTGCTGCCAGCTTGCGCACGTCCAGGTCGGCACGTGGCGCGTTGAAGCTGCGCTGCACGCGGCCTTCCACGAAGGCGGCCAGCCCGGCCAGCATCGCTTCCTGAGCAGGCTGCGGCCAGGCCCAGCCGGCTTCATGCGCGGCTGACAGCAGGTACGCCGTGAGCTTGTCGCTGCCGCGCGCCGGGTCGCCGGGTTGCGGCGGGAAATAGCTCGCCAGGCCGTCGCCGTCCAGGTAACCCGGCAGCTCGCCGCCCAGGGCTTGCCAGGCAGTGGCATTGCGCAGGCCGATCGCGCGCGAGGCCTGCTGTTCCAGGCATGTGTAGGGATAGTTTTCAAAGTAGCGCTGCACGCCGGCCAGGCCGGCCTGCCCGGGGCCGGCGAGCAGGCTGGGCCGCAAGGTGGCCAGCAGCTGGCTGCGGCCGGGCAGGGCGCCTGCGGGCACGGCCACCTGCAGCGTGCTGCCGACGCCAGCGGCGCCAGCCGCTGAAGGCAGCTGTTGCAGGCTGGCCTGCCACACGCGCTGCGGCACCAGCGGCAGCACGGCCTGCGTGACCTTGATGCGGTCGCGCGCAGCCTTGCCGCCGTTGCCGGCGGCCACGGCTTCCGCGGTCCATACGATGCGGCTGGCGCCTTCGGGCACGTCCACCGCCCACTTCAGGTCCTGCGCCGCGCCTGGGGGCAGGTCCACGGTTTGCGGGGCCAGGCCAGCCAGCGCAGCAAGGCCTGCTGGCTGGCCACTGTCTACTTGCCCGGCCAGGCTCAGGCTGACCTTCATCGCCTTGTCCGTCGTGTTGCGCACCGTGAACGCGGCATCGACGCGGTCGCCCTGGCGCGCCAGCGGCGCCATGCCCGAGAGCAACTGCAGGTCCTGCGACACACGCACCGTGGTGCTGCCGGTGCCGAAGCGCCCGCTGCTGCCCTGGCCGCCGTCGTCGGCGATGGCCACCAGCCTGAAGCGCGTGAGCGAATCGTTCAGCGGCACGGCAATGCGCGCTTCGCCCTTGGCGTCCAGCACAACCGTGCCTTTCCAAAGCAGCAGGGTGTCGAAAAGCTCGCGCGTGGGGTTGCGCCCGCCACCGCCACCCGGTGGCAGCGCCTTGCGGCCGTAGTGGCGGCGGCCGATCAGTTCGCCCTGTGCTGTGGCCGTTTCCACGCCCCAGGGGCGCGGCGCCCACAGTGCGCCGAGCAAATCCCAGGACATGTTGGGCATCAGCGCCAGCAGGCCTTCGTCCACGGCGGCGAAGGCCACCTCGGCACCGGCCAGCGGCTTGCC
>JAIYAG010000307.1 GCA_027489195.1 Burkholderiales bacterium
ACCGGGTCGACGAGGTGGTGTTCGTCCATCCGAAGGACGTGCAGGACGGGCGCGTCGAGCTCGGTCCGCGCGACATCACCGCCGGCCTGCCCTATGTCGCCGCGGTCCACCAGTCGTTCGCCCACCATGCGGCCGAGACCCTGCGCCGGACCGAGCACGTGGGCAACCAGGTGGTCGACCCGGACGCGCCCTCGACCGCGCGCGTGATCTGGAACCACCATGGCGGCGCGGCCGCGTTCCGCTCGATGGACCCGTCGCTGATCGACGCGGTCGACCGGGCGAGCTCGGCGGGCCACTCGCTCGACGAGGTGATGCAGCCGACCGGCTGGACGCTGCTCGGATTCGTCACCGATCCGCGCACCGGGCTCGGGCGCTTCCGCCGCTTCACGCGCTCGAACTACGCGCTGATGCTGTCGCTGACCGAGCAGGTCCGCGATCGCTCGGCCGACGAGCTGCTCGCGCTGCCCGACGTCGCCGAGCGCGTCGAGCTCTACACGCGGCACTCGCCGTTCGCGGTCGACCAGCTGCTGCAGTGCTCGAGCCAGCACGGCAACGCGGTAGTGGTGGACCTGCGCGAGCAGGACAAGATCTGGGCGACCAACCGGTTCATGGTCTACGCGCTGTTCCCGCAGTGCAACCTGTCGATCCACCGGATGTGGGGCCGCCAGGGCGGCAACGCGGTCTTCGCGCTCGGGCGCTCGATCTTCGAGCGCACCTGCGCGACCGACGTCGGCGCGCTGTGCCGGCGCTACGGCGGCGGCGGCGTGGCGGGCGCGGGCACCTGCCAGATCGGGCACGACCTCGCCGACCGCGTCTTCGGCGAACTGCTGGCCACCGTGCAGCGCGACGAGACCGAGCGCCGCCAGCGCGAAGCCCGCCGCTGACCCGACGCACCCGACCGCCGCCCGCCCCCGACCGCCCGTCCGCCTGCCCGTTGCCGCTGCGGGCCCCGCGGCCAATCCTCGCGACTCACCCGGAGATTCGTTCCATGTCGCAGCCCAGGTACCGTCTCGTCACCCGCTCGGATTTCGATGGCCTCGTCTGTGCGGTGCTCCTCAAGGAGCTCGACCTGATCGACGACATCCTGTTCGTCCATCCGAAGGACATGCAGGACGGCCGTGTGGACATCGGGCCGCGCGACATCACGACGAACCTGCCGTACGTGGCGGCGGCGCACCTGGCGTTCGACCACCACCGCTCGGAGATGCTGCGCAACACGGCGCACGTGGGCAACCACGTGATCGACCCGGACGCGCCGTCCGCGGCCCGCGTCGTCTGGAGCCACTTCGGCGGCGAGGCGGCGTTCCCGAGGGTCGACGCCTCGCTGATGCGGGCGGTCGACCAGGCCGACTCGGCGCAGTACTCGCTCGAGGAGGTGCTGCATCCGAAGGGCTGGACGCTGCTGAACTTCCTGATGGACGCGCGCACCGGGCTCGGGCGCTTCCGCGACTTCCGGATCTCCAACTACCAGCTGATGATGGCGCTGATCGACGCGTGCCGCACGCTGACGATCCAGGAGATCCTGCTGCTGCCCGACGTGCGCGAGCGCGTCGACCTGTACTTCCAGCACGAGCCCCGCGCGGTCGACCAGCTGCTGTCGGCGACGACGGTGCACGGCAACGTGGTGGTGGTGGACCTGCGCGAGCAGGACCCGATCTGGGCGACCAACCGGTTCATGGTCTATGCGCTGTATCCCCAGTGCAACCTGTCGATCCACCGGATGTGGGGCCTGAAGAAGCAGAACACCGTGTTCGCGATCGGCAAGTCGATCTTCGAGCGCACCTGCGCGACCGACGTCGGCGAACTCTGCCTGCGCTACGGCGGCGGCGGCCACCTCGCGGCGGGCACCTGCCAGATCGAGCACTCGATGGCCGACAAGGTCCTCGGAGAACTCATCGCCGAGGCGAACCGCGACGAGGCGCTGCGCCTGCAGAACACCCGCGGGGCCTGAGCTAGCGCGCCAGGTACGACCCGGCGAGCGTCACCACCTCGCCGCCCGTCCCGAGCTTGAAGCGCGCGAGCCCCGCGCCGCGCGCCGTGTCCACGCCACCGAGGTCGAGCGTGCGCACGCCGCGCTCGCGCAGCTCGAGCATCGCGCGCCACAGCAGCAGGTTGTGGGCGCCGAGCTCGCGGCCGGCATCGCCGACCCAGCCGATCTGGTAGGTGGCGGCCTCGCCGTGGACCAGGAACATCATGCCGGCGGCCGCGTCGCGCCCGAGGTCGGCGCGCAGCGTGAGCACCGGCTCGGCGCGATCGGCCGCGGCCTTCGCCGATCGGGCGCCCCCGCCGGCCCCGCCCCCCGCACCACCCGCCACCGCCGCCTGCCAGGCCTCGACGAACCCGTCGGGCAGCGCGATGTAGCCGCGCCGCCTGCGCTGCGCCAGCTCGTGATCCAGCAGCCATCGGTACTGCGCGGGCTTGGACCCGACCCGCTCGACCTTCAGCGCCGAACGCTCGGCCGCAGCGAGCCGGTTGCGCCACTTGCCGTGCATCGCGGCGCGCAGGGCGTCGGGCTCGAGGGCGAGGTCGAGGCGCACCGTCGAGTGGCCGGTCATCACGCGGCGCAGCCGCGCGAAGCCGGTGCAGGCCGGGAGCGGTGCGTCGGGCGTGTAGAGCAGCGCGCGCGGCCAGCGCAGCGGCGCCGAGGCCCGGATCGCCTGCAGCGCCGCGGCCTGGCGCTCGGGGGGCGTGCCGGGCGCCCACACCGGGCCGTGCGAGCACAGCGCGACCGGCAGCAGCCCGCCGATGCGGCGCACCAGGAACTGCGCGGCGGCCACCGGCTCGCCGCCCTCACTGCCCTCACCGCCCTCGTGGACCCAGACGCGCAGGCACTCGGTGCCGAGCGCGCCCATCGCGTCGCCGTAGGCCCAGTCCTGCTGCAGCGCCGCCGCCGCGGTACGATGCAGCCGCATCCACGCGTCGCGCTCGAGTCCGTTCCAGGTCGCCCGCATGCGCCGAGTGTACCGCCCGGCACCGCGCCGGACGCGCCCGCCCCATCGACCCGCGAGGCCCGACGTGTTCCGCAAGCCCCCCGAGACCATCCTCGGCCACACGCTCCCCGAGCCGCGGCTCACTGCCGCCGGCGTGCTGACGATCGCCGCGTGGGCGACCGTGCCGGTGCTCGTCGTCGGCTCCGTGCTCGACCTGTTCGCGCAATGGGCCTTCGGGGTGTGCACCGGCCTGTGGTGCGCGTTCTGAGCTGATCCGTCGCTCCGGCGGGCACCGGCTCCGGCACCCGCCGCGCCGGGCGCGAACGCCCCGGCACGCGTGCTATCTTCGCCGCACACGACGACGAGGAGACCGTGCCATGTACGCTGGCCAGCACGCCCGCACGCACCCCGATCGGCCCGCCTTCATCATGGCGAGCACCGGTGCGCAGACGAGCTACGCGGAGTTCGACGCCCGCACCAACCGTCTCGCGCACCTGCTGCGCGCACACGGCCTGGCGCGCCTCGACCACTACGCGATCTTCATGGAGAACAACGAGCGCTACCTCGAGTCCTGCGGGGCCGGCGAGCGCTCCGGGCTCTACTGCACCTGCGTCAACTCGTACCTGACGCCCGACGAGCTCGCCTACATCCTCGTCAACAGCGAGTCGAAGGTGCTGATCACCTCGCGCGGCAAGCTCGAGGTCGCGCTCCGGGCCATCGCGCAGTGCCCGCGGGTGACGCTGTGCCTGGTGGTCGGCGGCACCGACGGCCTCCCCGGCCTGCCCGCCGTGCCCGCGCACTGTCGGGTCGCCGACTACGCGGGCGCGATCGCGGCCTTCCCCGACACGCCGATCGCCGACGAGGCGCTCGGCACGCCGATGCTCTACTCGTCGGGCACCACCGGCCGGCCCAAGGGCATCCTGCGGCCGCTGCCCGAGAACCCGCCGTCCGAGCCGCTGCCGCTCTTCAGGTTCCTCGACAAGCTCTGGCACTACCGGCCCGACATGGTCTACCTGTCGCCCGCGCCGCTCTACCACTCCGCGCCGCAGGCCGCGGTGTCGCTGACGATCCGCAACGGCGGCACCGTGGTGATCATGGAGCACTTCGATCCGGAGCAGTACCTCGCGCTCGTCGAGCGCTACAAGGTGTCGCACACCCAGCTCGTGCCGACGATGTTCAGCCGGATGCTCAAGCTGCCCGAGGCGGTGCGCACCCGCTACGACCTGTCCTCGCTCGAGATCGCCGTGCACGCGGCGGCGCCCTGCCCCGCGCAGGTCAAGGCGCAGATGATCGACTGGTGGGGCCCGATCATCCACGAGTACTACGGCGCGACCGAAGGCCTGGGCTTCACCGCCTGCGACTCGGCCGAGTGGCTGGCCCACCGCGGCACGGTCGGGCGCGTGCTGCTCGGCGACCTGCACGTGCTCGACGAGTCGATGCAGCCGGTGCCCAAGGGGCAGCCGGGCGAGCTGTGGTTCAAGACCGCCTCCCCCTTCGTCTACTTCAACGACCCGGAGCGCACGCAGCAGTCGCGCTCGGCCGACGGGACGATGAGCACCGTGGGCGACGTCGGCTACGTCGACGACGACGGCTTCCTGTACCTGACCGACCGCTCGACCTTCATGATCATCTCGGGCGGCGTGAACATCTATCCGCAGGAGTGCGAGAACCTGCTGATCACGCATCCCTCGGTCGCCGACGCCGCGGTCTTCGGCGTGCCGAACGAGGACCTCGGCGAGGAGGTCAAGGCGGTGGTGCAGGTCATGCCCGGCGTGGCCGCCGGTCCGGCGCTCGAGGCCGAGCTGATCGCGTTCTGCCGCGCGCAGCTCGCCTCGATGAAGTGCCCGCGCTCGGTCGACTTCATCGACGCGATGCCGCGGCTGCCCACCGGCAAGCTCTACAAGAAGCCGCTGCGCGAGAAGTACTGGGCCGGGCACGGCGGCAGCCGGATCGTCTGAGGGGCCGCGCCGCCGCCAGCGGCCTCGACCCTGTCCGTCCATCGGCACGGGGCCCCCGCTGGCGTCCGCCCGGCCCTACCATCGGGACCGTGGGCGGATCGGCCGCCCTCGAGGAGTCGACGATGATCCTGTCGGTAGCAGGCGTGTTGGTGCTGGCACTCGGACTGCTGTGCGGCGGCGTGATGGTCGCGGTGCCGCTCGGAATCGCGACGCTGTCGGCCGGGCCGGTGCTGTGGGTGCTCTTCCCGCTCTTCTGCGTCGGGGGCTTCGCACTGCTCGCCACCGGCGCACGGCCGGCCGCGCTGCGCACCCCCGTGTTCGCGGTCTCGATCGCACTGCTCGCGCTCGCGCTCGCCGCCGCGGCAGGCCTGGTCGCGACCGCCTCGGCGATGCGCGAGGCGACCGGCAGCACGCTGCCGCTCTGGTACGTGCTCGGCGTCGCCGGGCTGCTCGGGACGCTCGGCGCGGCGACCACCGGGCGCGCCTCGAGCTGACCGAGGGCGCCTCACGGGCGCCGGCAGCTCACTGGTACGGGACGCCGTGCCCCTTGATGTAGCTCTCGAGGTAGCCGATGTGGCGCGCCTGCTCGCGCATCGTCTCCTTGACGACGTCGCCGACCGAGATCATCCCGATGACGCGCGCGTCCTTCACCACCGGCAGGTGGCGGATGTTGCGGCCGGTCATCTCGACCATGCAGCGCTCGATCGGGTCGGAGGGCGCGACGGTGATCACGTCGCGGGTCATCACGTCGGCGACCGAGGTGTGCTTCGCGTCGCGCCCCGGCAGCAGCACCTTCAGCGCGCAGTCGCGCTCGGCGACGATGCCCACGAGCCGCCCCTCGTCGAGCACGACGACCGCGCGGATCTTGCGCTCGCGCATGATCTCCAGCGCCGTGAAGACGGTGTCCGTCGGGGTCACGTGATGCAGGGCGGGTTCTTTCTGGGCGAGCACTTCGTCGACCTTGGCCATTCTCGACATCCATCCGGGTTGGGGCGCGCCTGCGGCATCGGTGCCGCATCGCTGCCTGCAGGATGCCCGGCCCGGCTCCGGCGGCGACGACGATTCCGAGCGCGGCACTCGGGCATAGCGCAGACCGGATCCGCTAACGGGACGCCGCCAGCCAGTCGTCCGCGTCGATCGTCGCGGCGTGCGTGGTGCATCCCGGTCCGCACAGCCCGAGCAGCAGCGGCAGCAGCGCCTCCGGGGGCTTGAGCGACATCGGGTCCTCGGCCGGGTACGCGGCGGCCCGCATCGCGGTCCGGGTCGGACCGGGGTTCACGATGTTGCAGCGGATCGCGGTGTCCGCGACGTCCAGCGCATAGAGGCCGGCCATCATGTCGAAGGCGGCCTTCGATGCGGCGTAGGCGCCCGTACCAGCCTTGCGCCGGCGCGCGACGCCGGTGCTGATGCAGACGACGCGACCGGCATCGGAGGCGGCCAGCAGCGGGTGCGCGGCGGTCAGCAGCGCGCGGCTCGCGTGCACGTTGACCTGGAACACGCGACGCCACTCGGCCTCGGGCTGCTCGACGATCGGCGTGCGCACGCCGCCGATCGCGGCGTTGAGCACGAGCGCGTCGAGGCGCCCGACGCGCTCGCGCAGCAGCGCGGCGAGCGGCGCCGCGTCGTCGACCGCCTCGAGGTCGAGCGGCAGCGCGACCGGCTCGGGTCCGCGCGCCCGCAGCGCCGCCCCGGTGTCGGCGATGGCCGCCGGATCGCGGCCGGTGAAGACGACGCGCACGCCGCTCGCGGCCAGCGCCTCGCAGAGCACGCGGCCGATGCCGCGCGTGCCGCCGGTCACCAGCACCGTCCGGCCGGCGAGGCCCTCGGCGCTCATCGCAGGGGCGGCGGCGGCAGGCCGTCGGCCAGCAGGTCGGCGGTGATCGCGGCGACGGTGGGCGCGCCGCACAGGCGCATCGTGCGCTCGACCTCGTCGCGCAGGATCTCGAGCGCACGCAGCGCGCCGGCCTGCCCGGCCGCGCACGCGCCGTACAGCGTCGCGCGGCCGACCAGCACGCCGTCGGCGCCCATCGCCAGCGCCTTGACCACGTCGGCGCCCCGGCGCACGCCGCCGTCGACCAGCACGCTCGCCCGCCCGGCGACCGCACGCAGCACGCCGGGCAGCGCATCGAGCGTGGCGATGCCGCCGTCGAGCTGGCGGCCGCCGTGATTCGAGACGACGATGGCGTCCACGCCGAGCTCGAGCGCGCGCACCGCATCGTCGGGCCGCACGATGCCCTTGACGATCAGCGTGCGCGGCCAGGCATCGCGCACCGCGCGCAGCCCGTCCCAGTCGAAGGACGGGTCGTAGTTGCGCCCGGCGGTGGAGACGATCCCCTTCGCGGTGGTGGCTGCCGGCGCGATGCCGCGCAGGTTCTCCATCACCGGCACGCCGCGGGCGAGCATGTTCAGCGACCAGACCGGATGGGTGGCGAAGTCGAGCAGGTTGCGCGGCGTGTAGCGGAACGGGATCGACATGTCGTTGCGGAAGTCGCGCTCGCGCTTGCCGCCGACCGGCAGGTCCACGGTGATCATCACCGCCTCGTAGCCGGCCACGCGGGCCCGCTCGATCAGGCGGAAGGTGAACGACCTGTCCTTGACGATGTAGGCCTGGAACCAGAGTCGCCCGCCCGCCTGATCGGCGACCTGCTCGATGGAGGCGGTGGCCGAGGTCGACAGCGTGTACGGGATGCCGGCATGCGCGGCGGCCCGCGCGATCATCACGTCGGCGCCGTGCCGGCCGAAGCCCGCGGCGCCGGTCGGCGCGACCGCGATCGGCAGCGCGGACGGCGCGCCCAGCAGTCGGGTCGATGGATCCACCCGCGCGACGTCGACCAGCACCCGCGGCATCAGCCGGCGGCGCGCGAAGGCCTCGCGGTTGTCGCGCAGCGTGGACTCGTCCTCGGCGCCGCCGTCGAAGGTCTCGAAGATCGCACGCGGCAGCCGCCTGCGGGCGAGCCCGCGCAGGTCCTCGACCGACCAGGCGCGCAGCGCGGCGCGCCGGCCGTCGGCGGCGCGGCAGGCGGCCTCGACCGCGGCGCGCGCGTCGGGCACGCCGGACGCCATCCCGGTGCCGCCGCTGCCCACCGCACCGGCGGACGCCCCTTCAGGCATGGACAGCCCCCGAGGCTGCCGCGCCCGCGGTGCCCTGCGGCAGCATCCGGTCGGCCATCACCTGGCAGCGCTTGATGAGCCGCGGCTCGGTCGGGCCGTAGTCGCCGATCGCCTTGTGGATCGTGCGCAGGTTGTCCCACATCAGCAGGTCGCCCTGCGTCCAGCGGTGCACGTGGACGAAGCGCTCCTGGACCTGGTGCTCGAACAGGAAGGCGAGCAGCGCATCGCTCTCGGCACGGTCCATGCCGTCGACGAACATCGCGTAGCCCGGGTTCGCGTACAGCGTGCGCCGTCCCGACAGCGGATGGCGCAGCACCAGCGGGTGCGACACCGGCGGCTTGGCGGCGCGCTGCGCGGCCGACAGCGGCGGGCGCGGGCTGTTCTTCTCGCGCCGCATCATCTCCCAGAACTTCTCGAAGTCGTGGGTGGCGGTGCGGCCCTCGATCTTCGACTTCACGTCCTCGGGCAGCGTGTCGTAGGCCGCGGCCATGTCGGAGAAGCGCGTCTCGCCGAGCGGGCGGCCGTCGCGGTGCGGCACCTCGAGCGCGTACAGCACGTTCGCGAAGGCGACCGTGCCGCTGTACGACATGTCGGTGTGCCAGTCCTGCCCGGCGTCGCCGATGCCGATCGGCTTGCCGTCACTCACCTTGTTCGACAGGATCATCACCTGCGGCAGGCCCGGCTCCTGGAACATGCCGCCGACGTTGATCTCGGGCGTGCCGAAGCGCGACGAGAACTCGAAGAGCTGCTGCGAGGTGAGCCGCTGCGCCGGAAAGCGCAGCACGCCGTGCGCGGCGATCGCGTCGATCACGGTGCGGAACTGCCCGTCGTCGAGCGGCCGCGCGAGGTCCAGGCCCTCGACGCTCGCCGCCAGCCCCGTGCCGCTCGGCACCACGCGGATCCCGGTCGCCTCGGTCATGCTCGTGTCCCCCCTTGTGCCCCCGGCGGGGCGATCACATTGGTCGGTCGGCCCGCGGCAAACGCGAGCAGGTTGTCGAAGGCGTCGCCGAACAGCACCTCGTAGCCGTCGCGCGTCACGTAGCCCAGGTGCGGCGCGAGCAGCACGTTGTCCAGCGCGAGCAGCGGGTCGTCGGCGGGCAGCGGTTCGACGTCGAACACGTCGAGCGCGGCCATGCCGGGGCGCCCCGCGCGCAGGGCGGCGAGCAGCGCGCCCGGCTCGATCAGGCCGGCGCGCGCGGTGTTCACCAGCAGCGCGTCGGGCTTCATCCGCGCGAGGTCGTCGGCGCGCACCGCGCCGCGCGTGCCGTCGTTCATCGACAGGTGGATGGACAGCACGTCGCTGCGCTCGAAGAGCTCGGCCTGCGAGCCGGCCAGCGCATGACCGTCGCGTGCGGCCCGCTCGCGCGAGCCCTCGCGCCCGTGCACCAGCACCTTCATGCCGAAGGCGCGGCCATAGCCGGCGACCTTCGCGCCGATGCGTCCGTAGCCGAGGATGCCGAGCGTCAGGCCGTCGAGCACGCGGCCGATCGTCGTCTGCCAGCGCCCCTCGCGCATGCGCCGGTCCTCGAGCGCGACGTGGCGGGTCGCGGCCAGCACCAGCGCCCAGGTGAGTTCGGGCGCGGACGCGCCCGAGCCGCGGCCCTGGCAGACGGTGATGCCGCGCTCGCCGGCGGCCGCCATGTCGACGTGCCCGCTCAGCGGACCGGTGAGGCTGATCAGCTTCAGGCGCGGCGCAAGCCGCTCGATGAGCGCACGGGTGAAGCGCGTGCGCTCGCGGATCGCGACCACCGCGTCGAAGCCCTCGAGGCGGCGCGCGATCGCATCGACCTCGGTGAGCGTGTCCCGGAAGGTCTCGACCTCGTGGGCCGCGAGCCGCGCGAAGCAGGCGAGGCCGCGGGCCGCGTCCTGGTAGTCGTCGAGGATCGCGACGCGCATGCTCATTCGCCCTTGACGCCGGCGGCCTTGATCAGCCGGTCCCAGCGCTCGTAGTCCATCTGCAGCCAGGTGCCGAGTTCGGCGGGCGTGGTGCCGACCGCGACCGCACCCAGCGCGCGCAGCTTCTCGCGGGTCTCGGGCTTGGCGACCGAGGCGCGGATCGCCGCCGACAGCTTGTCGACGATCGGCGCGGGCGTGCCGGCCGGCGCGAGGAACGGAATGCCGGGCGAGTAGTCCTCGAAGCCCGGATAGCCGAGCTCGGCCATCGTCGGCACGTTCGGGAAGTCCGGATGACGCTTCGCGGTGGTGACGGCGAGCGGCTTGAGCCGCTTGGCCGCGACCTGGTCGGCGATGCCCACCATGGGATAGAACATGAAGCTCACCCGCCCGCCGATCACCTCGGTCAGCGCCGGCGCGTTGCCCTTGAACGGCACGTGCGTCATGTCGGTCTTGGTGAGGTTGCCGAGCGCGGCGGCCGCCAGGTGCGCCGAGCCGCCGTGGCCGGCCGATCCGTAGGTGACCGCGCCGGGCTTGGCCTTCGCCTGCGCGATGACGTCGGCGAGCGAGGCGATGTTCGACTCGAAGCCGGTCACCGCGATCATCGGCACGGTCGCCGCCAGGCTCACCGGCACGATGTCCTTGAGCGGGTTGTACTTCGCCTTGTCGGGCATCAGGATCGGGTTGATGTTGTGCGCGAGCGTGGCCGCGATCAGCGTGTAGCCGTCGGGCGCGGCACGCATCAGCTCCTGCGTGGCGATCAGCGAGTTCGCGCCGGCGCGGTTCTCGACGATCACCGACTGGCCGAGCGACAGCGTCATGTCGGCGGCGACGATCCGCGCGATCACGTCGGTCGGCCCGCCCGGCGCGAAGCCGCAGAGCACCCGGATCGGCTTGGTCGGGAACTCCTGTGCGTGCGCGAAGCGCTGCGTGCCGAGCAGGCCGCCGGCGGCCAGCGTGAGGACCGCGCGACGGCGGGGCGTCGAGATCGTGCTCATGGGTGTCTCCTCGGGTGCTGCGTGGACGGCGCGCACGGCGCCGCGGGGTTCATGCGATGCCGTGCTCGAGCACGCCGATGCGCTCGACTTCCAGCCGCAGGCGGTCGCCGGACTTGAGCCACAGCGGCGGCGCGCGGAAGGCACCGACGCCCGAAGGCGTACCGGTGGCCAGCACGTCGCCCGGCTCGAGGGTCACGAAGCGGCTCACGTAGGCGATCAGCCGGTCGACGGGAAAGATCATCTCGGCGGTGCTCGCGTGCTGCATGCGCTCGCCGTTCAGGTGCAGCGAGAGCTCGAGGTGCTGCGGATCGGGCACCTCG
>JAIYAG010000648.1 GCA_027489195.1 Burkholderiales bacterium
GGCCATGGACGGCGCGCCGCACGAGGTGCTGCTGGTCCTGGACGGCAACACCGGACAGAACATGCTCGCGCAGGTCCGCTCGTTCGACGACGCGGTGCAGCTCACCGGGCTGATCGTCACGAAGCTCGACGGCACCGCGAAGGGCGGCGCGCTCGCCGCGCTCGCGCACACGCGGCGCGACCGGCCGATACCGGTCTATTTCATCGGCGTGGGCGAGGGCATCGACGATCTGCAGGCCTTCTCGGCCGAGGAGTTCGCTGGGGCGCTGGTCGACTGAGGGCCCGTGCCGTGGACGCCCGGGACACCCGGGCGCCGCCGGTGGGCCGCGTCGGTTCGCCCCGCCGAGGTCGCCGCCGATGCGTGGGGCCGCAGACTCACTTTCGGGCGTCCGGCCCGCCGAAGGTCTCGGACCACTCGCCGCGCGCCTGCCGCTCGCTCACGGAGTGGTGATGCGATGTTCCCGGAAGGCAAACAGCTCACGACGCACCACCCGTGCCACCCCCGGAACGGCGAGCCTCACAGCGCCCGGCGGGCCGACCAGGCGAACAGGGGCGGTGCGGTGAGGTCGTCGGCGAAATGCCCGTGGGGCTCGGCGCCGATCCGCGCGACGAAGGCCTTGAAGGGCACGCGCAGCTGGCGCTGGACTGGCGCCACGAACAGCACGCGCGTGACGCGGTGGTGCGCGTTGAAGTGCCTGAAGAGCGCACGTGCCGCCGGGATGCCGACGCCCAGGCCGCGGAACGCCGGGCCGACCTCGTAATGCGCGATCTCCGCGGTGGTCTCGCCGTCGTCGGCCACGTACAGCGAGCCGCCGCGGGCGCTCGCGACGGTCAGGCCCGAGACGAGGATGTCGATCGCGAAACCACGCGCGCCCGAACGCTCGGGCTGGAACGTCCGGTCGCCGACCGAGGCGCTCACGAAATGATCGGGATCGGCGAGGAAACGCGCGGCGATCGCCTCGGGCGTCGGCGGGCCTCCCGCGGACGGGTCCCCGTCGGACGGCGCGAGGAGCGGGTCGGCCTCGGCCACCCTGTCGCGGCCGAAGGCGGCCATCCAGCGACGGATCACGGGCAGGCTCGCCGGCTCGGGGAGACGGACGGCTGCGAGGCGGGCATGCGGGGCGGGGACATCGGGGACCGGGATCGTGGCGAAGGTGGAGGCCCTGAGCTTAGCCACGGGCACCGGTTCGCCTCCCGCCGCCGCCCCACCCGGGCATCGACGGCCGACCGACGGTCGATGCGGCGCGGCCGCCGCCGCGCGGACGCGGCGCCGTGTGCGGGCGCGCCGCGCTCAGGTCGCCGCGCGTGCGGCGTCGGGCTGCCGGGACGGCTGCGCGGCCTCGAAGGCGGGCAGCGCCATCAGCGCGTCGAACACCCGCATCGTGCGCGGATACGCGTCCATCGGGCACTGGAAGCGCTGCGCGCTGAACACCTGCGGCACCAGGCAGCAGTCGGCCATCGTCACCGTGTCGCCGTGGCAGTAGCGGCCGGTGCGCGGATCGGCGAGCTCGGCCTCGACGGCGGCGAAGCCCTCGGCGAGCCAGTGGCGCACCCAGGTGTCGGCCTCGGCCTGCGAGTGGCCGAGCGTCTGCTTGAGGTACTTCAGGATCCGCAGGTTGTTGACCGGGTGCATGTCGCAGGCGATCAGCATCGACAGCGAGCGCACGCGGGCGCGGCCGAGGGGGTCGGCAGGCAGCAGCTTCGGTCCGGGGCGGGTCTCGTCGAGGTACTCGATGATCGCGACCGACTGGCCGAGCGTGGCGCCGTCGTCGTCGACGAACGCGGGCACCAGCGCCTGCGGGTTGGTGGCGCGGTACGCGTCGGAGCGCTGCTCGTCGGACAGCAGCCAGATCACCTCGGGCGTCCAGGCGATGCCCTTGTGGTTCAGCGCGCAGCGCACCCGGAAGGCGGCCGAACTGCGGAAGTAGGTGAAGAGCGTCGGCATGTCAGGCCTCCTCGTGTTCGCGCCACAGGTGCAGCGCCTGCTGGATCGGACGGTCCGAGAAGCTGAAGAGCACGGTGTCCTCGCGTGCCTGCAGCCGGTGCCGGTGCCACGACGGGATCACGAAGGTGTCCTTCGGGCCCACGTCGAACGAGCGGTCGTCGAGCTCGATGCGCGCCGAGCCCTCGACCACCGTGAACACGGTGCCGTCGGTGCTGCGGTACGGCGCGCCCGCGAAGCCGGCCGGCAGCCACTGCAGGAACGCGCCGATGGTGGCGATCGGCGCACCGCCCGTGGCCGGGTTCACGTAGCGCATCTTGATGCCGTGGCAGCGGTGTCGCGGGCCCTCGGCCATCCGTGCGAGCGCGGCACGCGAGGTGCGGTACGGGTAGCTGAAGACCGGCGTCACGCCGTTGCGCGGCGCGTAGTCGACCGGGAGCATCCCCGAGCCGTAGCGCGCGGCCGCGTCGCCCTCGGGGCGCGACACCGGCTGAGCCTCGTGGCCGTGGTTCTCGCGGAACTGCGCGCCCAGCATGCGCACCACCGCGATGTCGAGCCCGTCGAGCCAGGTCACCGGCTGGTCGCCGGGGTTGCCGTGGTCGTGCCAGGTCCACATCGGCGTGATGATGAAGTCGCCCGGCGCCATCGTGACCCGCTCGCCGTCGACCGCGGTGTAGGCGCCCTCGCCGTCGACGACGAAGCGCAGCGCCGACTGCGTGTGCCGGTGCGCGGGCGCGATCTCGCCGGGCAGGATGAGCTGCAGGCCGGCGTACATCGTCGATGTGGTGGTCGACTGGCCCGGCAGGCCCGGGTTCTCGAGGATCAGCACGCGCCGCTCGGCCTCGCGTGCGGTGATCAGCGAGCCCGACTCGGTGATGAACGGGTGGACGTCGGCCCAGCGCCACAGCGCGGGCACGGCGTCGGTCGCGGGCTGCGCCGGCACCAGTGCGGCCAGCACCTCCCAGAGCGGCTTGAGCGAGTGGCCGGCGATCCGGTCGTAGTAGGCCCGGCGCGCGGCCGGCTCGTCGATGCGCGCATTCATGGTCGGTCTCCGTGCGGTCCCCCGATGGCGGCGATGATACGCGCCGGCCTCCGCACGAGCCGGTGCGCCGCGGCTCAGCCTGGCGGGTACACGCAGCGAAAGCCGACGTAGACCGCGAAGAACCTGGCGGGCTTCCACTGCATGCCCGAAGCCTGCGTCTGCGACGCGCCGTACCACCACGAACCGCCGGCGGTCAGCCGGTCCTCGCCACGCGCGTCGGCGAGCCATTCCCACAGGTTGCCGCCCATCTCGTGCAGGCCGTTGACGCCGGCGACGGTGGCGCCGGCCGGCGCGTGGCGCTCGAACCGGTCGCCCGGACCGGAGAGGTTCGCGCCGTCGGGCGTGTCGCCGGTCGGGTAGGGGTAGCTGCGGCCGGTGACGAAGGGCGCGGGCGGCCGCGGGCGGCGCTCGACGTAGGCGGCCTCGGCCCATTCGTCGCGACCCGGCAGGCGCCCGCCCGCCCAGGCGCAGAACTCGGTCGCCTCGAACCAGCTGACGTGCGCGGCCGGATCGTCTTGCCGTGCGGGCGCGCCCGAGGGCGCACGGAAGGTCCAGCCGGGGCGGCGTTCCCAGCCGGCGCCCCACTCGTAGCCGCCGCCCTCGCGCTCGGCGGCGCTGCGGCGGCCGGTCGCCTCGAGGAAGGCGGCGAAGCGCGCGACGGTGACCTCGGTGCGGTCGATGCGCAAGGCACCGACCGTCGCGGCCTCGGCCGCGCCGCGGTCGGGCGTGGCGGCACTCGAGAGGGCGGGCCAGGCGGCCGCCCAGGCGAGCGCGGCACCGGCCGCGACCGGGGCCAGGCGGGAGAGGGTGCGGGGGACACGTCGATCCATGGCCGGGATCGTAGCGGAACGCCACCGGCCGGCGAAGGCCGCCCGGCGCTATGATCGGAGCCGACACGCGGGCGAGGGTGACGCACCCCGCCCCACCGGAGACACCCATGGCCCCCACCCCCCGGCATGCGCTGCTGCTGAACCTGGCGCATCTGCTCGACCACTTCTTCATGCTGATCTTCCCGACCGCGGTGCTCGCGATCTCGAAGGAGTGGGGCCTGTCGTTCTCGCAGCTGCTGCCGCTGTCGCTGCCGGCGGTGGCGATCTTCGGGCTCGGCGCGCTGCCGGCCGGCTGGCTGGCCGACCGCTGGAGCCGCCGCGGCATGATGGCGGTGTTCTTCTTCGGCATCGGCGCGGCCTCGGTGCTCGCCGGCCTGTCGCAAGGGGCCTGGCAGCTCGGCGCGGCGCTCGCCCTGATCGGCGCGTTCGCGGCGATCTACCATCCGGTGGGCATCGCGATGCTGACCATCGGCAGCCCGCGGCTCGGCTGGACGCTCGGGGTCAACGGCGTCTGGGGCAACCTCGGACTGGGGGTGGCGGCGCTGGTGACCGGCCTCATCGTGCAGTTCGTCGGCTGGCGCGCGGCCTTCGTCGTGCCCGGCGTGATCACGATGGGGATCGGCTTCGTCTACCTCGCCGCGAGCCGCGGCGCGACCAACGCGGCCGGCTCGAAGAAGGCCGCGAGCGTCAAGGTGCCGCCCGAGGTCATGAAGCGGCTGGTGGTGGTCTTCCTGATCGCGGTGGTCTGCAACGGGCTGCTGTTCCACGCCACCACGGTGTCGATGCCCAAGCTCTTCGACGAGCGCCTGAGCGGCCTGCTCTCGGGCGAGATGGGGCTGGGCGCGATCGGCGCCATCATCGCGGTCGTGTACCTGATCGCGGCGATGGCGCAGCTGCTGGTCGGCTCGCTGATCGACCGCGTGAGCCTGCGCTCGGCGCTGATCGCGGTGGTGTCGCTGCAGGCCCCGCTGTTCCTGCTCGCGACCACCGGCAGCGGCTGGGGCCTGGTGGCGGCCGCGATCGGGATCATGTTCTTCGTCTTCGGCCAGATCCCGATCAACGACGCGATGGTCGCGCGCTACACCAGCGACCGGTGGCGCGCGCGCGCCTACGGGCTGCGCTACGTCGCGAGCTTCCTGGGCAGTGCCGGAGCGGTGACGCTCGTCTCGACCCTGCACGCGGGCGGCGGCTTCGGCACGGTGTTCGTCGCGCTGGCCGGGGTGGCGCTGACCGCGCTCGCCGCGGCCGCGCTGATGCCGCGCATCGGCGAGCCCGCCACGACGCCCGCCGCGGCCTCCGGCCCGGCCTGAGCGGGCCCCGCCGCGAGCGAACGCGGCGCCGGCGTCTTCGGCATCGGCGGACGCGGCGGCTCACGCGGATCGCAGGCCGACGGCCAGATCGCCAGCACCGGCAGGCCTCGGGCCGCTCGAGGTGTGCATCGCAGGTGAAGCAAGGTTACGGAACTCCCGATGCGGTCTGCGTGCGGCCAGGGCAGGCAAGGCCGATGCCCAGCGGCCGACCCGAACGGGTAAGCTCCCGCCTCGTCAGCGCGCGCTCCGCGACGCGGCGACACGGCGCGAAGAGACCCCCATCGATGGCCCCGGCACGGCCGCCTCCGTCCACCCGCTCGCGCGTGCTCGCGCACGCCCGGCCACTGCTGCTGGCCGCGGTGCTGGCGGCCGCACCGCTCCCGGCGGCGGCGCTGGGCACGCTGACGGCGCAGTCGGTGCGCAACGAGCCGCTGCGATCGGTGGTCGTGCTGCCGCGCGCGACGGGCACCGCGCCGCCGCCCTCCGTGCGGCTCGCGTCGACGACGGCCTACGAGCGGCTCGGCTTCGTGCGCGATCCGGCGCTCGCGACCGCGACGGTGCGGGTGGTGACCGAGCCCGACGGTCAGCGCTTCGCGCGCATCGACAGCGACACGCCGGTGGCCGCGGCCGAGCTGGTGCTGCTGCTCGAGTCCGACGGCGGCGTGCGCCGCCTCTACCGCCTGAACCTCGGCTCGTCGGAGCCGGCCGATCGCGTCGCCGTGCGCGGCAGCGAGCCGCTGGCACGCGGCGCCACCGCCCAGAGGACGGTCGAGGGCAGCAGCGTGCCCTACTCGGCCGGCGCCAACGTGCGCGAGGCCGAGCCGCCCACGGCGCGTGCCGCGCCGGGCCGCGACGCGCCCGCGGCGTCGGCGGCGGCGTCTTCGGCTTCGGCGCCTTCCATCGCGGCACCCTCCTCGTCCGCGCCCGCCGCAGCCGACGGCCCGGACCGGTCCGCCGCCACCGTCCTCGCCACGCCGATCGCCCCGCAGGCGCGGCCGAACGCGATCACCGTCGCCGAGGGCGCGGACCTCGATGCGCTCGCGCAGGCGCTGCGCCCGCCCGGCGCCACGCTCGAGCAGTCGGCGGCCGCGCTGTGGCGCGCGAACCGCGCGGCCTTCGTCGGGCGCCCGCCGCGGCCGGTCGCCGGCGCGCTGCTGCAGGTGCCGTCCGAAGCGGCGGTGCTCGGCATCGATCAGGCCGAGGCCCGGGCAGTGGTGGCCGCCTTCGCGGCGGAGCCGCTCGCGGTCGCGA
>JAIYAG010000474.1 GCA_027489195.1 Burkholderiales bacterium
CGGCTGCAGGAATTCATCCTGCCCGGCGGCCCGCGCGCCGCGGCCATCGCGCATGTCGCGCGGACGGTCTGCCGACGCGCAGAGCGCGTGGTCGTGGCGCTCGGTCACACCGAAGCGGTACGCCCGCTGTGCCGGCAGTACCTGAACCGGCTCTCCGACCTGATGTTCGTGCTCGCCCGGGTCCTCAACCGGCATGCGGGCGGCAGCGACGTGCTGTGGGAGAAGGGTCGCGCCAAGGGCTGAGGCAGCGCCGCAGGCCCCGGCGCCGACGCGCACGGACCGCGATCGCTCAGCCTGCGCGGCCGAGGACCTCCGACAGCTCGCCCGACAGCCCGGTCCAGCGCACGCCGGCATCGCGCGAGGCCGCGTGCGGATCGGTACCGGCCAGCGCCGCGGCGGCCCAGCGGGCGCCCGCCTGCACGCTGTCGATCACGGCCACCGGCACGCGCGGCGCGACCTGCTTGGCGATGCCGCCGAGCGCCGCACCGCCGATCACCAGCGCCGCGGTGCCCGGCCCGATCGCGGCCTGCAGCGCACCGAGGATCTCGGCGGCACCGCCGTCGGGCTGCTGCATCAGCTCCACGCCGCTCTTCTCGACGACGTGGATGCCCTCGAGCCCCTGCTGCAGGTCGTTCGCCGCAGCGAAGCGCTCGAGCATCGGCCGCCATGCGGCACCGCCGGTCACGATGCCGTGCAGGCCGCGCGCAGCGGCCTCGCGCAGCGCCGCCTCGGCCAGCCCCATCACCGGCACGCCGGCCGCCTCGCGCAGCGCCGCCACCCCGGGGTCGCCGAAGCAGCCGATGCAGATCGCGTCGCAGCGCCCGCCGCCCGCGACGAATGCGGCCCAGGCGTCCAGCACCGCGTGCGCGGCGATCGCGTAGGCGGTCTCGGAGGCGATATAGGACGCGCCGAAGCGCGCGGTCACCTTCACCAGCTCGACGTCCTCGCCCAGCAGCGGGCGCATGACGCCGGCCATCAGGTCGGTGACCGAGGTGGAGGTGTTCGGATTGATCAGCAGCAGGGTGCTCACGTGTCGGTCCCGGGCGGCGGTGGAAGTGGGCGCGGGCCCGTCGGCCCGCGCGCGTCGCAGCATAGCGCCCCGCCCGGGCCGTCCGCGTGATCAGTAGGTCTTGTACGGCAGGAACTTGCCGCTCAGCACCACGTGCACGCGATCGCCCTTGGGGTCCGGCTCGCGCGTGATGTCCATCGAGAAGTCGATCGCCGACATGATGCCGTCGCCGAACTCCTCGTGGATCAGCTCCTTGATGGTCATGCCGTAGACGCTGACGATCTCGTACCAGCGGTAGATCAGCGGGTCGGTGGGCACGGCGGTCGGCAGCGAGCCCTTGTACGGCACCACCTGCAGCCAGGCGATGTCGTCCTCGGAGAGGCCGAAGATGTCGCCGACCGTCTCGGCCTGCTTCGCGGTGAAGGTCATCTGGCCGAGGCAGCCGGCGGTGACCCACTCCTTGCTCTCGCCGACGGCCTTGGCCACGTCGGCCCATTTGATGCCCTTGCGGACCTTCGTCTCGACGATCTTGCGGGTGACGTCGTTGCGATCCATGTCTGTGGTCTCCAGTGTCGGATGTGGGGGAAATCTCGGGGTCGGCCGGAACGCCCGGCCGACGGGTTCAGCGGACCGCGTGCAGCCTCGGGGCGGGCACGGTGGGCACCGGATCGGGCCGGTCGGGCTCGAGGCCCGGCGACACCTCTACCGGACCGCCCGAAGCGCCGGCCGCGGTGTCGACACCGCCCTGCTGGATCAGCTTCGAGCGGTGCACGAGGAAGTCCACCAGGTGGTTGCGGATCTTGTAGAACTGCGGGTCGTGATGGATGGTCAGGCGCGTGCGGTCGCGCGGCAGCGTGTTGCGCACCACCTCGGCGATCCGCGCGTTCGGCCCGTTGCTCATCAGCAGGATCCGGTCGGCGAGCAGGATCGCCTCGTCGACGTCGTGCGTGATCATGAAGACGGTCTGATGGGTCTCGGCGCAGATCTTCAGCAGCTCGTCCTGGATCACGCCGCGCGTCAGCGCATCGAGCGCGCCGAACGGCTCGTCGAGCAGCAGCATCTTCGGCTCGATCGCGAACGCGCGCGCGATGCCGACGCGCTGCTTCATGCCGCCCGACAGCTCGGCCGGCTTCTTGTGCTCGGCGCCCGACAGCCCGACCAGGTCGATGAAGCGGCGCGCATGCGCCTCGACCTTCGCGCGGTTCCACGAGGGCCAGCGCGAACGCACCGCGAACGAGACGTTGCCCATCACCGACATCCAGGGCATCAGCGCATGGCCCTGGAACACCACGCCGCGCTCGAGCCCGGGACCCGAGACCTCGCGCCCGTCCATGAACACGAAGCCGCCCGAGGGCTGCTCGAGCCCGGCGAGCACGTTCAGGATGGTGGTCTTGCCGCAGCCGGAGTGGCCGATGATGCAGACGAACTCGCCCTTGGCGATGCCGAAGTCGACCTTGTCGAAGACGGTCAGCTCGCCCTTCGAGGAGGGGAAGCGCTTGGCGAGCCCCTCGACGCGCAGGAAGGTGTCCTTCACGCTCATTCCTTCCAGGTGACGTACTGCTGCAGGCCCGCGAACGCCAGGTCGAGCAGCATGCCGACGACGCCGATCGTCAGGATCGCGAAGATCACGTTGGTCAGCGACAGGTTGTTCCACTCGTTCCAGACGAAGTAGCCGATGCCGGTGCCGCCGACCAGCATCTCGGCCGCCACGATCACCAGCCAGGCGATGCCCATCGAGATGCGCATGCCGGTGAGGATGGTCGGCGCGGCCGCCGGCAGGATGACCTCGAAGGCCCGCCGGAACGGACCGACCTCGAGCGTGCGCGCGACGTTGAGCCAGTCGCGCCGCACCGAGGCCACGCCGAACGCGGTGTTGATCAGCATCGGCCAGATCGAGCAGATGAAGATCACGAAGATGCCCGAGGCCGAGGAGTCCTTGATCGTGTAGATCGCGGTGGGCGTCCAGGCGTGAGACGAGATCGGCTTGAGGACCTGGATGAACGGGTTGAGCGCCCGATAGAGCAGCGGCGACATGCCGATCATGAAGCCGACCGGGATCGCGACCAGCGCGGCGAGCAGGTAGCCCGCGCCCACCCGCAGCAGCGAGTGCCCGAGCTGGATGCCGATGCCCTTGTCGTTCGGGCCGTTGTCGTAGAACGGCGCCGACAGGTGCCTGACCGTGGTCTCGGCCATCTGCGCGAGCGTCGGCAGGCCGTCGGTCTTGGCGGCCGAGGTCGAGGCCTTGCCCATCAGCTTGGCGTACTCGTCGTCGGCGGTGCTCGCCGCCACGCCGCTCGGCGCGGTGGCGAGGTGCCACGCGCCGAGCAGCACGACGAGGATCAGCAGCGACAGCGCCGCCGCCCGCAGGGAGAGGGAGCGTTCGGAGTTCATCGCGGACTCAGCTGCGCTTGATCGCGAAGCTGTCGACGTACTGCTGCGGCATGGCCGGATCGAACTCCTTGCCCATCACCTTGAACTTGCGGTAGCCGTTGTCCGGTGCCTTCTGGTCGAGCTCCTTCATGCGCTTGCGTGCGTCGGTCAGCAGGAACACCTGCTCGGCGATCTGCTTGTACGCGACGTCGCCCTTGACGTAGCCCCAGCGCTTCATCTGGGTCAGCATCCAGACCGCCATCGAGTACCACGGGATCGGGTCGAAGTCGGTGCGATCGGGGACGTTCTTCACGCCGCCCAGGCCGTCCGCGAAGCGACCGGTCAGCACCTGCTCGACGATGATCTCGGGCTGGTTCAGGTACGCCGCGGGCGAGATGACCTTCGCGATCAGCGGCCGGTTCTTCGGGTCGCGCGCCATCGCGGCCGACTCGAGCACCGCACGGTACAGCGCGGCGAAGGTGTTCGGGTTCTCCTTGATGAAGCCCTCGGAGGTGCCGAACGCGCAGCACGGGTGCCCGTCCCAGATGTCCTTGGACAGGATGTGGATGAAGCCCACCTCGTCTAAGACCGCGCGCTCGTTGAACGGATCGGGTCCGAGGAAGCCGTCGATGTTGCCGGCCCGCAGGTTGGCGACCATCTCGGCCGGCGGCGTCACGCGTAGCTGCACGTCCTTGTCCGGATCGAGGCCGTTCTCGGCCAGGTAGTAGCGCAGCAGGAAGTTGTGGATCGAGTACTCGAACGGGATCGCGAAGCGGAACCCCTTCCAGTCCTTCGGATCGCGCTTGTCCTTGTGCTTGACCGACAGCGTGATCGCCTGCCCGTTGATGTTCTGGATCGTGGCCACGCGCATCGGCGTCGCGACCGAGCCCAGGCCCATCGAGATCGCGACCG
>JAIYAG010000403.1 GCA_027489195.1 Burkholderiales bacterium
AGCCGGTCGCGATCTCGCGGGTGATGCCCCAGGGCTCGCTCTCGTTGAGGAGCGCATACAGGATGGCGATGCCCGGGGCCACGAAGATGCGGTCCTTCGCCGCCTCCATCATGTCGAGCGTCTCGGTGTCGGTGAAGCTCGCGTGGTAGATCAGCTCGATGCCGTGACGCAGCGCCTGCTTGACGCTCGCGGCCGAGCGGGCATGCACGATGATGCGCTTGCCGCGCATCTTCACTTCCTCGGCCGCCGCAGCCACTTCGGCGTCGGTCATCCAGGTCGTGTGCGAGCCGGCGCCGGGCACGAAGTTGTCGCCCGACAGGTTCAGCTTGATGCTGTCGACGCCGTACTTGAGGAACATGCGCACCACGCGGCGCATGTCCTCGGCCCCGTTGACGTTCACGCCGAAGCTGTACTCCGGGAACGGCAGGTGGGGCAGCGTCTCGTCGCCGAGCCCGCCCGGCACGGTGATCTCCTGACTGGCCGCGAGGTAGCGCGGTCCCGGGATCTGGCCGGACGCGATCGCATTGCGGATCACCACGTCGAGCCGCGGCTTGGCGCAGGCCGCGCCGAGGCAGCTCGTGAAGCCCGCCTGCAGGTAGCGCTTGGCCACCTTGGCGCACCACAGCACGTGCTCCTCGAGCGGCATGGTCTGGATGCCGGCCAGGCTGGCGGCGTCGTTCCACGAGAAGTGGGTGTGCGCCTCGACCATGCCCGGCATGAGCGTCGCGCCGGCGCCGTCGATGACGGTGGCCGCGCTCGAGCGGATCGGGGCGGTGCTGCGGCCGACCTGGGCGATTCGGTTGCCCTGCACGAGCACGCTGCCCGCGTACGGCAACGTGCCGGTGCCGTCGAGGATGCGGACGTTGGTGAAGAGGACCTCGTTCATGCCGATGCTCCTCAGGCCGCCCAGCGGGTGGCGTTGCGCGGGCGCACGGGCGGTGCGCGGTGGAACTCGCCGTCCTTCATCACGGCGAGGATCCGGGCCTTGTCCTGCAGGATGGTGATGTCGGTGAGCGGGTCGCCGTCGACCAGCAGGATGTCGGCGAGGCAACCCTCGCGGATGTAGCCGATCGACTTGCCCATGCGCATCATCGGCCCGCCCCAGGCGGTGGCCGACAGCAGCGCCTCCATCGGGCTCATGCCCACCACCTTCACGAAGGTCTCGAGGTCCTTCGCATTGGTGCCGTGCGGCGTCCACGCGAAGCCGTAGTCGCCGCCCGGCAGGATGCGGATGCCACGGCGGCGCATCGCCTTCATGCTCTCCACCGCCGCCTCGAGCTCGCGGTGGTAGCCCATCTTCTTCGTGATCTCGGGCGTCAGCCCCCACTTGCCCGCGTGATGGCTGGTGTTGATCAGCCAGGCCAGCCCGGGCGCGACGAAGTGCTCCATCTTGCGGGCCTCGAGCATGTCGAGCGACTCCTCGTCGGTGAAGCTCGCGTGGTAGATCACTTCGATGCCGAGCTTCACGCACTGCTTGATGGACCAGGTCGAGCGCGCATGCGCGGCCACCCGCTTGCCCCAGGCGTGCGCCTCCTGGACGCAGACGGCGATCTCCTCCTCGGTGAACTGGCTCATCTCGCCGGGCATGCCGGTGATGGACTCGCCGCTCAGGTTGATCTTGAGCGAGTCCACGCCGTACTTGGCGAACATGCGCACGCAGCGGCGCATCTCCTCGGCGCCGCTGACGATGGCGCCGAAGGCGAACTCGTGCTGCGGCAGGTGCGGGGCGGTGGTGTCGCCGAGGCCGCCCGGCACCGTGATCTCCTGGCTGGCCGCCAGGTAGCGCGGGCCGACGATGGTGCCGTCGTTGATCGCGTTGCGGATCACCACGTCGAGGCGCGGCTTGGCGGCGGCCGCGCCCACGCAGCTCGTCCAGCCCATGTCGAGGTACTTCCTGGCGACCTCGGCGCACCACAGGATGTGCTCTTCGGGCGGCATGCGCTGGATCGCATCGAGGCTCGGCTGGTCGTTCCAGGAGAAGTGCGTGTGCGCTTCGACCATGCCCGGCATCAGGAACGCGCCCGCGCCGTCGATCACCTGTGCGCCGAGCACCCCGTGCGAGGGCTGGCCGTAGCCGGTCCGCGCGACGCGGCTGATGCGGTTGCCCTGCACGAGCACGTCGCCGGTGAACGGCGTCTCGCCGCCGCCGTCGAAGATGCGCACGTTGGTGAAGAGGACGTCGGCCATCGGGTGCTCCTGCGTCAGCGCTGACGTTCGAGGAAGGACCGCAGCGCGCGCTGCGATTCCGCGGGGCGTTCCAGGGTCGGCCAGTGACCGCAGCGCCCGAGCGTCTCGATGCGCGCGTCGCGCAGCCGGTCGGCGAGCTGGCGGGCGCCGGACAGCGGCGTGACGCGGTCCTCGTCACCGTTGACCACGAGCACCGGGCAGGTGATGAGCTCGGTGCGCGCGCCCTGCGCCTCGGCGAGCGCCAGGCAGTTGCGCGCGAAGCCCTCTGCGTCCTGGGCGAGCACCGACTCGCGCACGTAGGCCACGGTCAGCGGCTGCTGCTCCCGGCTGCTGGGCGACAGCGCGAATTCGGAGATGCCTTCGGCGGTCTCGAACAGGCCCTGGGCACGGACGGTCGCGGCGCGGGCGCGCATCCCGTCGCGCATGGCGGCCGCGGGCTCCCAGAGCGCGCCGAACAGCGCCAGGCTGCGCACGAGGGCCGGCGACCGCACCGCCAGATGCTGGCAGATCAGGGTGCCGAAGGAATGACCGACGAAGTGCGCGCGCGCGATGCCCAGCGCGCCGCACACACGCACGAGCGCGTCCGCATGCGACTCGGCCGACAGCGGCGCGCCGTCGGCCGCGGCATACGCGCGGTGCGAGCGGCCCGCGCCCGGCAGCTCGACCCGGACGCAGCGCCAGCGCGCGAGCGCGGGCAGCAGCGGCGTCCAGACGTTCATCGTGCCGCCCAGTCCGTGCACGAAGACCACCGCGTCGCCCTCGCCGCGCGTGTCCACCGCCATCCGGTCGATCCATACGATGGCCATCGGTCAGTCCCAGCCGGCTGCGGTGAACCGGTTCTCGATGGCACCGATGCCGTCGATCTCGACGCGCACCACGTCGCCTTCGCGCAGCCAGCGCGGCGGCTCGAAGCCCATGCCGACGCCGGCGGGCGTGCCGGTGGCGATCACGTCGCCCGGCAGCAGCGTGATGCCTCGCGAGCAGGTCTCGATCAGCGTGGGGATGTCGAAGATCATGTCGCGCGTGCTGCCGTCCTGACGCAGCTCGCCGTTGACCCAGCCGCGCACGCGGGTGTCGCGGCCGTCGAGCGCGTCGGCGGTGACGAGCCACGGGCCCATCGGGCAGAAGGTGTCGAAGTTCTTGCCGAGGTCCCACTGCTGGTGGCGCATCTGCACGTCGCGCGCGGTGACGTCGTTGACCACGGTGTAGCCGAACACGTGCTCCATCGCCCGGCCGCGCCGGATGTCGCGGCCGCCCCGACCGATGACCACCGCCAGCTCCGACTCGTAGTCGATCTGCGCCGAGACGGCCGCGCCGGGCAGGCGCACCGGATCGTGCGGACCCACCACGCATTCGGCGAGCTTGGTGAACACGATCGGCCAGCCGTCTTCCTGCGGCATCTGCGCGCGGAACACGGTGCCGGCGAGTTCGGCCGCGTGCGC
>JAIYAG010000039.1 GCA_027489195.1 Burkholderiales bacterium
CGCGGGTCGGGCACCGGTGCGGGGCTGCGGGCCATCGCCCGCAGGTGCTCGAGCGCGGCCGCCGGCAGCGCGGCCGCGAGCCGCCCGGGCATCGCCTCGGCGAGCACGGCCCGGGCCTCGTCGGCGTCGCCGGCCCGCGCGAAGCGCGCCGCGAGCGCCGCGCGGTGGCCGCGGGCCACCCGCGCACGCACCACGAACATCACCGCGTCGACCAGCCCCCAGGCGAGGTTGCAGCCCAGGGCCGAGGCCAGCATCGTCCGGATCTCGTCGCGGCCGGCGGACGCGATGCTGAGCGCGCCGGTGAAGCTCAGCGACATCAGCAGGCCGAAGACGACCTCGGAGGCGCGATCGACCGGATCGAGGACGACGGCGGGGCGCAGGTCCGCGTCCGGTTGCGCGGCGCCAGGCATCACAGCAGCACCCAGCGCACGGAGAGCTGCCCGCGCACGGTCGACGCCCGCGCGCCGTCGACCGCGGCCGCCTCGCCCCACTGCAGCTCGGCCCCGGCGAACACCGTCGGCGCGATCCGCCAGACCAGGTTGGCGCTCGCATAGGTCAGCGCGCGCAGCGCGTCCGCGGCCCGCAGCGATGCGTCGCCGTCGACCCGCAGCCGGCTCGCACCGAAGGTGCTCGCGAGGCCGTCGGTCCAGGCGTGACGGTAGTAGAGCGTCGTGCCCGCGAGGGTGATCGGCACCACGCGCAGGTCAGTGCCGAGCGCAGCCCCCGTCGCCGACACGCCGTCGTTGAAGTAGCGGCCGATGCCCTCGCCCCGCACCCACTGGACCGACAGCGTGTCCTCGCCGAAGGTCGGCACGCTCGCCGACAGCGACACCCCCTGCCCCGCGACGCGGCGGCCGGCGCTGGCCGTCGGCGCGCTGGCCGGGCCGGTCTGCGCCTCGACGTCGAGGCGGCGCGACAGCACCGCGAGCTGCGCGTGCGCGCGCTCGCCCTCGATGCGCAGCCGCGCGGCGAGATCGGGGCGCGCCGCGCGGCTGCCCACGCGCACCCGCTCGTCGAGCTCGGCGCGCGCGTCGGCCTGCGCCTCCTCGACGGACGCGTCGAGCCGCACCAGTCCGCCGAGCGGCAGCGACACGCGCGCGAGCCACTGCCGCACGAAGGTCACGCCGCTCGGGCCGTTGTAGTCGAGCGTGGTGGGCAGCACCGCGTCGTCCATGAAGGTCGAATAGGTCTTGCCGACCAGCAGCGTGTCGCCCCAGCGGACCCAGGCCTGGGTGAGCTGCGGGCGCGTCGTGCCGTCCGGGCCGAAGAGGTTCGCCTGCAGGCGTGTCCAGACGAACGGGCCGCTCTCGAGCGGCGTGCGCGAGACCCAGTCGAGCTGCGAGCTGCGGACCGACAGGCGCTGCGCGGACGGGGCGGCGCCGAAGGGCGTCGACGAGACGATCAGCGTGTCCTGCTCGTCGCCGTCCTGACGGCGGCGCGCGGCGATCGCGTCGGCCTGCAGCGTGGCGCCGACGAGGTACTGCGTGCCGCCGGGCAGCGTGTGCGCCCGCGCCTCCAGGCGCTCGCGCAGGGTGAGCTCGGCGGCCTCGCCGCGTTCGGCGGCGCCGGCCCGGCCCGCGAGGACCGCGACGATCGCCGCTGCCCCCAGCACGACGGCTCGGGACGCAGGCAGGGGGCTCGGCTTCGGACGCGGCATCGGGCGACGGTTCCGGGTGCCCGTCCGCGAGGGCCGACGGCGCGGGCGGATGCTACCCCCGGGCGCGCTGCCGCGCATGGCCGACTCGCCGGTTTGCGCGCCGGCGGCCGGCCTGCGATGCTGCGCCACCGTATCGGCAACGACCGCCGCACCGAACGCGGCTGCGACCGCGAACACGAGATCGAGGAGACCCCCCATGACCGCCCCCACCGACGGCGTGCTCGCCGGCATCCGCGTGCTGGACTTCGGCCGCTACATCGCCGGCCCGCACTGCGCCGCGCTGCTCGGCGACCTCGGCGCCGACGTGATCCGCATCGAGCGCCCCGGCGGCGGCGAGGATCGCGGCGTCGCGCCGGTCACCGAAGGCGGCGACGGCGGCACCTACCTGCAGTGCAACCGCAACAAGCGGGGCATCACGCTGTCGCCGGGCACGCCCGCGGGGCGCGAGGTGGTCCGGCGGCTGGTGGCCGGCGCCGACGTCGTCGTGGCCAATCTGCCGCGGGCCGGCCTCGTCTCGCTCGGCCTCGACTATCCGACGCTGTCGGCGATCAACCCGCGGATCATCCTCGTCACCGCATCGGCCTACGGCTCGCGCGGGCCCTGGGCGGACCGGGTCGGCTTCGACGCGGTCGGCCAGGTGATGGCCGGCGGCGTGCACATGACCGGCACCGAGGACCAGCCCTACCGCGCGAACGTCAACTGGGTCGACTTCATGACCGCGGCCAACTGCGCGATCGGCACGCTGGCCGCGCTGATGGCGCGCGCGAGCACCGGCCGCGGCCAGATGGTCGAGGGCTCGCTGCTGCGCTCGGCCCTGATGGCCAACAACCCGCTGCTGATCGAGCAGGCGCTGCGCGCGCCGAACCGCGTGGCCACCGGCAACCGCGGCCAGACCGCGGGGCCGGTCGACCTGTTCCGCACGCGCGACGGCTGGATCGTGCTGCAGGTGGTCGGCGACGGCATCTTCGGGCGCTGGTGCGAGCTGGTCGGCGAGCCCGGCTGGAAGGCCGACCCGCGCTTCGTCGACGACCTCGCGCGCGGCGAGCAGGGCGAGCTGCTGTCGGCGCGCACGCAGCAGTGGTGCGCGATGCTCACCACCGACGAGGCGCTCGGCGCGCTCGGCCGCGCGCGCATTCCGGCGGGCCCGGTGCTGACGCCGCAGCAGGCGCTCGACCACGAGCAGGTGCAGGCCGGCGGCTACCTGCATCCGGTCGCGCACCCCGACTCGCCGGTGCCGGTACCGGTCGCCGTGCCGACCTTCGAGCTGGGCGCCACGCCCGCCGCGTTCCGCAGGCGCCCGCCGCGGCTGGGCGAGCACACCGAGGAGGTGCTGCGCGAGTCGGGATACGGCGACGCCGAGATCGCGGCGCTCCGCGCCGAAGGCACCGTCTGAACCACCGGCCGCAGGCCGGCCACGCGCCGGCCGATGGCCGCGTGCGAACCGCCCTCGCCGCGGGCTCCGGAGGCCTCGCGCGCACCGACCGTCCGTGAGTCGACGAGCGGCGCCGATCGACGGTCGGCGGTGCGTGACGGACGTCACCGACACCGCCCGCGACCCGGGTGGGCACCCGGGTCCGGCGGCCTGGCCCGGGCGGCGACCCGGGTAGGCGGGCCACGGCGGCATCGATACCGTTCATCCATGTTCCGGGATGCGATCGTCGCAGTCATGGAACGCCCCGGCCCGCGAGCCGCACAGGATCGAACAGCGCCATGAACCGACTCTCTCTCCGCTCCCGCCTGCTGATGCTGGCCGCCATCCCGATGACCTGCCTGGTGCTCGTGTCCGCCCTGTCTGTCTGGGCGGTGCGCAGCGGCACGATGGCGCTGCAGTCCGTCTACGAGGACCGCGTCGTCGCGCTCAAGCAGCTCAAGACCATCGCCGACATGTACGCGGTCAACATCGTCGACACCGCGCACCAGGCACGGGACGGCACGCAGACCTTCGAGCAGGCGAGCGCCTCGGTCGAGACCGCCCGCAAGACGATCGCCGAGACCTGGAAGCTGTATCTGGCCACCGGGCAGACGGTCGAGGAGACGAAGCTCATCGAGAAGACGCGTGTCTCGATGGATACGGCCGACAAGGCGACGCAGGCGCTGCTCAAGATCCTCGCCGCGCGCGACCGTGCAGCACTCGCCGAGTTCGCGGCGAAGCAGATGTATCCCGAGATCGACCCTGTCTCGGCAGACATCACAGCGCTGACGACGCTGCAGATCGACGTCTCCAAGGATCTCTACGACGAGGGCCGTGCCACCCAGAGCCTGCTGCTCGGCGCGACGGCCGCGCTGTTCCTGCTCGCCTCGGTCGCCGGCATCGGCGCGGCGGTCTGGGTGACGCGCCAGCTGATCGGTCAGCTCGGTGGCGAGCCCGAGGTCGCGGTCGAGCTGGCTCGTGCGATCGCGTCCGGAGACCTCTCGCGCAACGTGACCGTGAAGGCCGGCGACACGCACAGCCTGACCGCCGCGCTCGCCGAGATGACCACGTCGCTGCGCTCGATCGTCACCGAGGTGCGGGTGGGCGTGGACCAGATCGCGGGCGCATCGTCGCAGATCGCCACCGGCAACCAGGACCTGTCGCAGCGCACCGAGGAACAGGCGAGCAGCCTGCAGCAGACCGCCGCGTCGATGGAGCAGATGACCTCGGCGGTGGCACAGAACAGCGGCTCGGCGCGCGAGGCCTCGTCGCTGGCCGGCGACGCGAGCCGGGCCGCCGCGCAGGGCGGGGAGGTGGTCGGCCGCGTCGTGTCGACGATGGGCGAGATCGCCTCGCAGAGCCGCCGGATCGCCGACATCATCGGCGTGATCGACGGCATCGCGTTCCAGACCAACATCCTCGCGCTCAACGCGGCGGTGGAAGCGGCGCGGGCCGGCGAGCAGGGCCGCGGTTTCGCGGTGGTGGCCACCGAGGTCCGCAACCTGGCGCAGCGCAGCGCGCAGGCCGCCAAGGAGATCAAGACCCTGATCACCGACAGCGTCGAGCAGGTCGGCCACGGCACCAAGCTCGCCGCCGACGCGGGCACCGCGATCGACGAGGTGGTGCGCCGCGTGCACGCGGTCAACGATCTGATCTCCGGCATCAGCAACGCGTCGGTCGAGCAGTCGAGCAACGTGGCCCAGGTCAACCAGGCGGTGAGCCAGATCGACCAGATGACGCAGCAGAACGCCGCGCTGGTCGAGCAGGCCGCGGCCGCCGCCGAGAGCCTCTCCGACCAGGCGCACCAGCTCGCCAAGACCGTGGCGGTGTTCCGCGTCGCCTGATCCCCGATCGGCCGCAGCGCGCGCACGCCGGGTCCCGCGAGGGGCCCGGCGTGTCCGTTTCCGGAGCCCGGCGGCCCGCGGACGAATGCGGAATGCCCGGGATGCGACGTGGGCTACCCTGCACCGATGCGTTGGCGCGATGTGCTCGAGCTCTGTGTGCTGGCCCTGCTCTGGGGCAGCGCCTACCTGTTCATCCGCGCCGCGGTGCCGGAGTTCGGACCGGTGCCGCTGATCGCGCTGCGGCTGGGCATCTCGGCGCTGGTGCTGCTGCCGCTGCTGCTGGCGCGCGGCGGGCTGCGCGCGCTGCGCGGCGCCGGGCGGCCGCTGGTCGTGCAGGGGATCCTGTTCAGCGCGATCCCCTTCGTGCTCCTCGCCTGGGCGTCGATGTCGATGACCGCGGGCCTCACCGCGATCCTCAATGCGACCGCGCCGCTGTTCGCCGCGATCGTCGCGCACCTGTGGCTCGCCGAGCGGATCGGCCGCTGGCGCGCGCTGGGGCTGGCGATCGGCTTCGCGGGCGTGCTGGTGCTGGTCTGGGGCGGCGTGAGCTTCCGGGCGGGCGGCAGCGGCTGGGCGCTGCTGGCGATGATGGCGGCCTCGCTGCTGTGGGGCATCGGCGGTCACTACACCCGGGTGCGCCTCGCGGGGCTGAGCCCGGTGGCGATCTCGGTCGGCACGCTCGCGGTCTCCGCGCTGGTGCTGGCGCCGTTCGCCGCGGCGAGCTGGCCCGCGCAGCCGCCCAGCCTGCGCGCCTGGCTCGAGGTGGCCTTCCTCGGTGTCGCGTCCTCGGGCTTCGGCTTCCTGCTGTACTACCGGCTGGTGCGCAACGTCGGCGCCGTGCGCGCGACCTCGGTCACCTTCCTGAATCCGCCGGTGGCGATGGTCGCGGGCGCCCTCTATCTCGGCGAGCCGATCGGCGCGCAGATGGTGGTCGGCGCGGCCGTGATCCTCGCCGGCACCGGCCTGGCGCTGGGGCTGGTGGGTCCCCGGGCGAGATCCTTGCCTGCCTAGGCGGCACGATCCACCCCTGCCGTCGCCGCCATGCTGTATCTCGGTCACTTCACCTTCGACCCGCCCGCCGAAGACGACGAAGACGAGGAGGACAGTCGACACGGCTATTTCAGCGTGCTCGCGCAGGCCGAATCGGTCGACGAAGCCTTCGACAAGTTCCGCGCGCTGATCCCCTCCGCCAGGGTGCGCCGCGACGTCTTCGCACCGGGCACGCAGGTCTGGCTCGACAGCTGCGTCGAGGTCCGCTCGCTGCCGCCGGAGGGCGTGATCGCCCACATGGTCGTCGCGCTCGGCGAGGAAGGCAGCCTGTCGGCGTCGCTGGTCGGCGCCGCCCGGGGCGTGGGCGGGGCGTACGGCTGGGGCGCGGACGACGCCGAGCGCGACGACGAGGCATCCCGCGGCGATGACCCGGAGGCGGAGGAGCACGAGGACGACGACGGCGGCGAGCCCTTCCTGATCCTCGACTGACGCGCCCGCCGGCTGCGACGCCGCCGCATCCGCTCGTGACGGCCCGTGCCCC
>JAIYAG010000650.1 GCA_027489195.1 Burkholderiales bacterium
CGCCGCCGGCTCGCCGCCGGCGGATGCCGCCCGGCCGAAGCGCCGCGACGACGGCCGGCGCTGAACCGGGCGGACCGTATAATCCGCGGCCTTTACCGACCACTTTCACGTTCCCCTCGGGAACGCGAAGGACGCCAGAACATGGGCCTCAAGCGCCACGCTTCCCTCGCCGCCAC
This sequence comes from Burkholderiales bacterium, assembly GCA_027489195.1. GTDB lineage: Bacteria > Pseudomonadota > Gammaproteobacteria > Burkholderiales > Burkholderiaceae_E > UBA4615. The sequence continues at coordinate 177 of JAIYAG010000650.1, forward strand.
GCTGATGCTGGCGATCCTCGCAACCGCGCCGTCGGCCGACGCGCAGGCCCCCAAGGGGAAGGCGCCCGCCGCCGCGCCCGCGCCCTCGGGCGCCGCGACGGCACCGGTACCGGCCACCCAGGGGCTCGCGCTGCAGGGCGCGCCCCAGATCACCGCGAAGTCGTGGCTGCTGGTCGACGTGACCACCGGCCAGCTGCTCGCCGCGAGCGACCCGGACAGCAAGGTCGAGCCGGCCTCCCTGACCAAGCTGATGACCGCCTACCTGGTCTTCAACGCGCTCAAGGAGAAGAAGCTCGCGCTCGACATGCGCCCGCCGGTCTCGCCGCTCGCCTGGAAGGCGATCGGCTCGCGGATGTTCGTCGATCCGGCCAAGCCGGCCACCATCGAGGAGCTGCTGCGCGGACTGATCGTGCAGTCGGGCAACGACGCGGCGATCATCCTGGCCGAGGCGCTGGGCGGCAGCGAGGCGGCGTTCGCCACGCAGATGAACCGCGAGGCCGCGCGCCTCGGGATGAAGAACAGCAACTTCACCAACGCCTCGGGCCTGCCCGACGCGCAGCACTACACGACGGCGCGCGACCTCGCGATCCTGACCTCGCGGCTGATCGAGGAGCACCCGGACTACTACAAGCTCTATTCCGAGCGCGACTTCACGTACAACAACATCAAGCAGCCGAACCGCAACCGGCTGCTGTTCATCGATCCGACCGTCGACGGCGTCAAGACCGGCCACACCGATGCCGCCGGCTACTGCCTGATCGCCTCGAGCAAGCGCGAGCAGCCGGGCGCGGGCTTCCAGCGTCGGCTGCTGTCGGTGGTGCTGGGCACCGCGTCCGAGTCGGCGCGTGCGATCGAGTCGCAGAAGCTGCTGAACTACGGCTTCGCGAACTTCGACGTCGTGCGCCTCTACCAGAAGGACGCGACCGCGGCCTCCTACCAGGTGTGGAAAGGCGCGGCCAACGAGGTCAAGGCCGGCTTCGCGAGCAACGTGCTGGTGACCGTCGCGCGCGGCCAGGGCGAGCGCGTCAAGGGCGAGATCGAGCGGATGCAGCCGCTGGTGGCCCCGATCGCCAAGGGACAGCCGATCGGCACGCTGCGCGTGCGCCTCGACGACAAGGTGATCGCCGAGCAGCCGCTGATCGCGCTCGAGGCGATCGAGCAGGCGGGCTGGTTCGGGCGGCTGTGGGATACGATCCGACTCTGGTTCAAGTGATCCGCAGGCCCTCATGACCGACGACCAGACCGTCTACCTGAACGGCGAATTCCAGCCGCTGGCCGAAGCCCGCGTGCCGGTGCTCGACCGTGGCTTCATCTTCGGCGACGGCGTCTACGAAGTGGTCCCGGTGTACGGCCGCGTGCCCTTCCGCTGGGCGCAGCACCATGCGCGGCTGGTCCGCAGCCTGGGCAAGCTGCGCATCGACGATCCGATGGACGCCGCCGGCTGGCGCGGCCTGGTCGATGCACTGATCGCCCGCCATCCGTGGGACGACCAGTTCGTCTACATCCAGGTCACGCGCGGTGTCGCCAAGCGCGACCATGCGTTCCCCAAGGGCGTGACGCCGACGGTGTTCGCGATGTCGAGCCCCCTGCCGGTGCTCCCGGCCGAGCAGGTCTCCAAGGGCGTGGCCGTGATCACGCTGCCCGACGAGCGCTGGCTGCACTGCGACATCAAGTCGACCTCGCTGCTCGGCAACGTGCTGGCGCGGCAGGCGGCGGTCGATGCCGGCGCGGCCGAGTGCGTGATGTTCCGCGACGACCGCCTGACCGAGTGCTCGTCGAGCAACTTCTGGGTGGTCCGCGACGGCGGCGTGCTCGCCCCGCCCAAGGACAACCTGATCCTCGAGGGCATCCGCTACGGCCTGATGCAGGAGCTGTGCGAGGCCGAGGGCGTGGCCTTCGAGGTGCGTCCGGTGACCCGCGCCGAGGTGCTCTCGGCCGACGAGCTGATGCTGTCGTCGGCGACCAAGGAGGTGCTGCCGGTCACCCTCCTCGATGGCCACCCGGTCGGCGACGGCACGCCGGGACCGGTGTTCCGCCGGCTGCACGCCGCCTACCAGCGCGCGAAGGCGGCCAGCGCCGCATCGGCCGGGCTCGCCGCGCACTGACGCGCCGCCCGTCCGGACCGCAGGCCTTCCTCGCATGACCGACTCCCTTGCGCCGGACGACGGGGCGGCACCGCCCCGCACCGAGCTGCTGCAGTTCCCGACCGACTTCCCCGTCAAGATCATGGGGCTCAAGGCCGACGGCTTCGTCGAGGCGATCACGCAGGTGGTGCGCCGGCATGCGCCCGACTTCGATGCCTCGACGCTGGAGCTGCGCCCGTCGCGGCAGGGCACCTACCTCGGCCTGACCGCCACGATCCGCGCCACCTCGCGCCCGCAGCTCGACGCGCTCTACCTCGAGCTGACCGCGCATCCGATGGTCAAGGTCGTCCTGTAGCCGCAGCCGGCGGGCGCCGGGCGCGCCGCTCGGTGCCCGGCGCCGTTCCGTAGGCATCCCGCTCGCGCCGGTCCACCATCGCGCCGAGCACCCGGTCGGCCGCCTCCGCCGTCAGCCGCTCGCGGTCGAGCGAAGGGTTGTACTCGACCAGCTCCGCCGCGACGAAACGCGGATCCCGCGCGATGCCGTGCAGCGCGGCCGCCACCTCGGTCGTGCGCAGCCCGCGGGCGACCCGCGAGCCGGTGCCGGGCGCATCGAGCGGATCGAGCGCATCGAGGTCGAAGCTCAGCCCCCAGCCGTCGGTGTCGCCGCTCACGCGGGCCACCGCCTCGTGCATGCAGTCGGCGAAACCGCGGCGCACGACCTCGTCGTGCGTCATCACCCTCACGCCCAGCCGCTCGATCAGTGCCGCCTCGCCCGACTCCCAGCTGCGCGGACCGATCAGCACCACGTCGGAGGGCCGCAGCTTCGGGGCGGGGTCGGCGACCTCGGTCAGCGCCGGCGCGCCATGGCCGAGCAGCGCGGCGATCGGCATGCCGTGGGGCATCTGGCTGAGCGAGGTCTCGGGCGTGTGCGCGTCCAGGTGCGCATCGACCCAGACGAGCCCCAGGCGCCTGCCCGGCCCGTCGCGGCGCAGCGCGGCGACGACGCCGCTCCAGGTGCCGACCGCACAGGAGTGGTCGCCGCCGATCACCACCGGCAGATGCCGTGACACGATCGAGGCGTCGACCGCCGCGGCGAGCCGACCGGAGAACTCGCCGACCACCGCCATCGGGCCCTGCGGCATCAGCGCGAGGTCCGAGCCGACCACCGTGCCCCAGCGCACCGTGCGCCCACGGGCGCTCAGCCGCGCGCCCAGCCCCCAGCGGCGCAGCGACGCCGGACCCGCCCGGGTGCGGCGGTCGGGCGCACCCTCGCCGATGGCGGCCCCAATGAGCTCGATCGGTCGCATGGCCTCGGTCATCGTGCCCCTCCGGACCGCAGGCGGCCCGTCCGGGTCGGAACCCCGCCCGCCGGGCTGGTCGGGAGGAGGTCGGACCCGTGCCGACGGTACCATCGTTGCACTGCAGCGCTGACCGTCGCAGGACCCGATGGACCTCCGAGCGGCGCTCCGCTCGCCGCCCGCCCGATGCTGATCCGCCCCTTCGCCCCCGCCGACTACCTGCCGACGCTCGACGCGATGCGTGCCTTCACCGCGGCGCGCGGCGAGGACACGCCCGACGAGATCTGGCTGGTCGAGCATCCGCCGGTCTTCACCCAGGGCCTCGCGGGCAAACCGGAGCATGTGCTCACACCGGGCGAAATCCCCGTGGTCAGAACGGAGCGGGGCGGTCAGGTCACCTACCACGGGCCGGGCCAGGTCGTCGCCTACACGCTCGTCGACCTGCGGCGCCGGCACCTGATGGTCCGCGACATGGTCTGCCGCCTCGAGGCCGCGGCCATCGAGACCTGCGCCGCCTGGGCCGTGCGCGCGGTGCGCAAGCCCGGTGCCCCCGGCCTCTACCTCGCCGGCGCCGATGGCGCCGCCGGCCCGAAGCTCGCCTCGCTCGGCCTGAAGGTCAGCCGCGGCTGCACGTACCACGGCATCGCGCTGAACGTCGCGATGGACCTGGAGCCGTTTGAACGGATCAACCCCTGCGGGTATGCTGGCCTGGAGGTGACCGACCTCTCCCGCGCCCGCGCCCGCGCCGGCATGTCCCCGGCCGCCGACCCCGTCGATCCGGCGGCGGTCGCCCGGCGCTTCGGCGACATCCTCGCCGCCCACATCGAACGACCATGACCGACTCCGCCACCCCCGGGTCCGCCGCCGCCGCCCCGTACGACGCCACCGCCAAGCAGAAGGGCGCGGGCAAGACCTCCCGGATCCCGATCAAGGTCGTGCCCGCCGGCGAGGTGCTGCGCAAGCCCGACTGGATCCGCGTGCGGGCGGCCGCCCCGGGCAGCCGCTTCCACGACATCAAGCGGATCCTGCGCGAGCACAACCTGCACACGGTCTGCGAGGAAGCGTCCTGCCCGAACATCGGCGAGTGCTTCGGCAAGGGCACGGCGACCTTCATGATCATGGGCGACAAGTGCACCCGGCGCTGCCCGTTCTGCGACGTCGGCCACGGCCGCCCGGATCCGCTCGACACGAACGAGCCGGCGAACCTCGCCAAGACCATCGCCGCGCTGAAGCTGTCGTACGTGGTGATCACCTCCGTCGACCGCGACGACCTGCGCGACGGCGGCGCCCAGCACTTCGTCGACTGCATCCGCGAGGTCCGTGCCCAGTCGCCCGCCACCCGGATCGAGGTGCTGGTGCCCGACTTCCGCGGCCGCCTCGACCGGGCGCTCGCCATCCTCGAGGCGGCGCCGCCCGATGTGATGAACCACAACCTCGAGACCGTGCCGCGCCTCTACAAGGAGGCGCGCCCCGGCTCCGACTACGGTCATTCGCTGAAGCTGCTGGCCGAGTTCAAGCAGCGGGTGCCCGGGGTGCCGACCAAGTCCGGGATCATGGTCGGGCTGGGCGAGACCGACGAGGAGATCGTCCAGACGATGCGCGACATGCGCGCGCACGACATCGACATGATCACCATCGGCCAGTACCTGGCACCGACCAATCACCACCTGCCGGTGCGCCGCTACGTGCATCCCGACGTGTTCGCGTCGTTCGAGAAGCAGGCCTATGAGTTAGGGTTCACTCACGCCGCGGTCGGCGCTCTGGTTCGATCCTCGTATCACGCGGATCAGCAGGCCGCAGCAGCCGGAGTGAGCTGAGGGACGGCGGCCGGACGCGGCGAGCGGCTCAGCCGGCCGCGCCCGGCAGCAGCGCATCGAGCTCGCGGCGCAGCGCCGCGAAGTCCGGTCGGCCCAGCCAGCGGCGCAGGATGCGGCCGTCGGGCCCGGCCAGCCAGGTGATCGGCGTGCCCTCCACGCCGCCCCAGGCGGCCACCGCCTCGCCCATCGGATCGAGCGCGACCGGGAACGGCAGCCGGCGGGTCGACGCGAAGTGCAGCACATGGTCCGGCCGGTCGTAGGGCATGGCCACCGCCACCAGCTCGAGCCCGCGCCCGCGGTAGGCCTCGTAGACCGCGGTCAGCTCCGGCATCTCGGCCACGCAGACCGCGCAGCTCGTCGCCCAGAAGTTCACCAGCACCGCCTTGCCGCGCAGCTCGACCGGACCGAGGCGGCGGCCGTCGATCAGCCGGTAGTCCAGCGGCGGCAGGCTGCGCGGTCCGGGCGGGCGGGCCCCTCGCGCCACGACCCAGGCGCCCGCGCCGAGCACCGCGGCAGCGGTCAGCCCGAGACCGAGACCGACGCCGAGCACGCGGCGTCTACCGGCGGCCGGGACGGCGTCGGGCGGCACGGTGTGGCGGGGCATCGGCGGGGCGGACATGGGCGCGGACAGCAGGGGCCCAGTGTAGCGGGCCCCGGTCTCAGGCGTCCGCGCCGGCCAGCACCTCGTCGGCCTGCTCGTCCCTCGGCGGGCTGCCTGCGACACGCCTCGTGGCCCAGACCGGACCGTGTGGCGGCAGGCGGGGCGGCGGCGTGTCGATCGCCACGCAGAGCAGGCGCAGGAAGTCGCGGACCTCGTGACCGGCATCGGGCGGCAGCAGCGAGACCAGCTGACGCACGAGCAGCGGGCGCGCCAGCGGCGGCAGCAGCGCGGCGCCGCGCATCGCCTGCTCCAGCGTCTCGATGGTGAGCGGACCGGCGGAACCGCCGATCGGCGCGAGGTCGAGCGCGCGGATCGCGGCGTTGGCGGCGCGGTCGGCCTTCGCCTCGCTGACATGCGCGCAGTGCGCGACCAGCGCGAACAGCACGCGGATGCCGCGCGCGTCGAGCGCGTCGCCGTGCCCCGCGCGACGCAGGCCACCCGTGCGGCGCGGCTCGAGCCGCAGCCTCAGGCGCAGCAGCGCGACGTAGATCCATTCCGGCAGGGTCAGGCGGGCATCGTGGTCGACGACGCCCCGCACCGTCGTCAGCAGCGACTCGCGCGCCGGGCGCGACAGCGGCTGCAGCCGCGCGACCGCGAGTTCCATCAGCGGCCAGCGCAGCCCCCGCAGCACCTCGACCGGCACCGCGGCGACCGCGGCGCGCAGCGACTCCTGGCGCTGCGCCGCGCAGGCCCAGCCCTCGTCCCAGCGCGGTGCGGGCTGACCCGGCGTCCCGACCAGGGCCGCCACCAGCGCCGCCGCCCCGGCCGGCTCGCGGGTGGCCTGCACCAGCCGGTCCGCTGCCGCGGCGATCGCCGAGGGGCCGGTCGGGTCGGCGGCGACGACCCGTGCGATCGCGATGACGTCTCCGGGCGCGGCGCCCCCGCCGCCCGGCACAGCAGCGCCCCCTCCGGGCAAGGCAGCGGCCAGGCCGCGGCCCGACGGCCCGGTCAGGCCCGGCAGGGTGTCCGCCCACAGCGTGCCCGGCGCCGGGCCGTCGGCGTCGCGCATCCGCGCGAACGCGAGCGCCGCGGTCCCGGTCCGGGCGGGGCCGGGCAGCACCGAGCGCTCCTCGTCGTCCAGCGCAGCGCCCGCGGACACCGCGAGCGACACGGCCGGCAGCTCGGGTTCACGGCGGTCGGTGTCGGAGAGCTCGGGCGGCTCCAGCGGCGTCATGTCGCGCCCGTACAGCCGGCGCACCCGCTCGCGCAGCGGCGGATGGGTCTCGAACCAGCGGCCCGACGCGACCCGCCCGACCAGCAGCAGATGCGCGACGTTCTGCCAGTACGGATGGCGCAGCGCGGCCGCACGCCGCGGATCGCGCGGGACGGCGCCGGCGGCCGCGGCCTCGCGGGCCAGCACCGCCGGCAGACCGGCGACCTTGCGCAGCGCGCCGCCGAGCCCGTCGCGCTGGCGGGTGAACGCGACGGCCTGCGCGTCGGCGAAGTACTCGCGCTGGCGCCCGATGCCCGCCTGGATCACGAGCGCGGCCAGCTCGCCGAGCGCACCCACCGCCAGCACGATCGCGCCGGTCAGCGCCAGCGGCAGCGCGAGCACCCCTTCGACGCCGCGCATCGCGCCGGCCGAGCGCAGCGCGCGCGACAGCATCGAGCGGCCGAACAGCGCCACCCACTGCAGGCCGTGGTTCATGCCGAGCAGCCGGGTGTTGAGCCGCACGTCGCCGTTGACGATGTGCGAGACCTCGTGCGCGAGCACGCCCTGCAGCTCGTCGCGGCTGAGCCGCACGAGCGCGCCGCGCGTGACCACCACCACCGACTGGTTGCGGTCCATGCCCGCAGTCAGCGCGTTGATCGTCGGCTCGTCCTCGAGCACGAACGCGCGCGGCACGCCGATGCGTGCGGCGATCGCCAGCTCCTCGAGCAGGTTCTGCAGCCGGCGGTGCAGCGGGTCGTCCAGGGTGTCCACCGCCACCGCGCCGAGCCGCCGCGCGATCAGCGCGCCGTCCTCCCTCAGTCGCG
>JAIYAG010000453.1 GCA_027489195.1 Burkholderiales bacterium
CACCCCCGACGAGGTGCGCACCGATCCGGAGGTCATCCGTGTCTACCTGGGGGCCTGAGCGATGAGCACGACACCGACGCAGCGTCCGGAGAAGGTGCTGCTCGACGTGCGGGGCCTGCGGGTCGCGTACGGCAAGGCCGAGGTGGTGCGCGACGTGTCCTTCGACGTGCGCGCCGGCGAGTTCGTCGTGGTCCTGGGGCGCAACGGCGCCGGCAAGAGCACGATCCTGCACGCCGTGTCCGGGCTGATCCCCAAGCGCGCGGGCACGGTGAGCTTCGAGGGCCGCGACCTGAGCACGGCGACGCCGCGCGAGACGGTGCAGGCCGGGATCATCCAGGTGCTCGAGGGCCACCGCGTGTTCCAGACGCTGTCGGTCGAGGACAACCTGCTGATCGGCACGTACGCCAAGGCGCCGCGCGGCGACCGCAGCAAGCTCGAGCGCATCTACGCGCTGTTCCCCGAGCTCGCCGAGCGGCGTCAGCAGATGGCCTCGCGGCTGTCGGGCGGCCAGCAGCAGATCCTCGCGGTCGCGCAGGGCGTGATCGGCGATCCTCGGCTGCTGATGCTCGACGAGCCCTCCGGCGGCCTGGCGCCGATCGTCATCGACCGGATCCTCGGCGTCGCCGCGCAGCTCTGTGCGGACGGCCTCGCGATCCTGCTGGTCGAGCAGCTGGTGGAGAAGGCCCTGCGCCATGCGCACTGGGGCTACATCGTCGAGACCGGCCGCATCCCGGTCAGCGCGCCGGCCGAGGCGCTGCGCGACGGCGATCTGGTGCGGCAGGTGTATCTGGGCGGCGACGCCCGTCACGAGGAGACGCGAGCATGAGCACCGACGCCACCCCCCCGCGCTGGGTCCGCCGTCCCGAAGGCTCGACCTGGGGCGACTTCGGCCCCGACGACCAGCTCGGCCGCCTGAACCTGCTGACCCCCGAGAAGGTGCGCCAGGGCGTGGCCGAGGTCCGCGAGGGCCGCAGCTTCTGCCTGTCGCTGCCGCTCGACCTGCCCGGGGGCAACGCGCTGAACCCGCGCCGCAACCCGCCGATCCTGCGGCCCACGATCCGCAACGGCCGGCCGAACATGGTCTACCGGCTCTCGGACGACAACCCGAACCACAGCGACGTCGTCTGCGACGACATCGTCGTGCTGACGCTGCAGTACTCGACGCAGTGGGACAGCTTCGCGCACGTCGGCTCGATGTTCGACGCCAACGGCGACGGCCTGCCCGAGCCGGTCTTCTACAACGGCTACCGCGGCGGCTTCCACATCTTCGGGCCGACCGATGCGTCCGACGCGGGCCCGGGCCCGAAGACCACCTCCGGGGCCAAGGCGCTCGGCGTGGAGAACATGGCGGCGCAGGGCCTGCAGGGGCGCGGCGTACTGATCGACCTGCGCGCGCACTACGGCGACGCGCGGACGGCGGTGGGCTACGACCTGCTGATGCGTGCGATGGAGGCCGACCGCGTCGAGGTCGAGCGCGGCGACATGGTGCTGCTGCACACCGGCTTCGCGCAGCGCGTGCTGGAGATGGCCGGCCAGCCCGACCCCGAGGTGCTGCACGGCGCCTGCGCGGTGCTCGACGGCCGCGACCCGAAGCTGCTGCAGTGGATCACCGACAGCGGGCTGGCGATCCTCGCCGCCGACAACTACGCGGTCGAGGCGCACCCGGCCACCTCGCAGCCGGCCGACGCGTGCTGCGCCACGCTGCCGCTGCACGAGCACTGCCTCTTCAAGCTCGGCGTGCACCTGGGCGAGCTCTGGCACCTGACGCCGCTGGCCGAGTGGCTGCGCGCGAACGGCCGCAGCCGCTTCCTGCTCACCGCGCCGCCGCTGCGCCTGCCCGGCGCCGTCGGCTCGCCCGCGACCCCGATCGCCACCGTCTGACGCCACCGCAATGCCGAAAGCCTCCGACACGTCCTCGGTCCAGAAGGTCTGCCGGATCCTGCGCGCGCTGTCGGTGCCCGAAGCGCTGCGCCTGGCGGACGTCGCCGCGGCCACCGGCCTGAACAAGGCGACGGTGCTGCGGCTGCTCGAGTCCCTCGCCGAGGAAGGCTTCGTCGAGCGCGACGAGGACAGCAAGCGCTACCGGCTGGGCGAGCACGCGACGCTGATGGGCTTGGCCTCGCAGGGGCGCGACCACCTGCGCGACCGCGCGCGGCCCTGGCTGATGCGCCTGGCGACGCTGTGCGGCGACACCGTGCTGCTGTCGGTGCGCAGCGGCGCCGAGGCGGTCTGCGTCGACCGCGAGTTCGGCGCCTACCCGATCCGCGCCAACTACCTCGAGGTCGGCAGCCGCCGCCCGCTCGGCGTGGGCGCCGGCAGCCTCGCGCTGCTCGCCTGGCTGCCCGAGGGCGAGGTCGAGGCGCTGCTGGCCGAGTCGATGCCCCGGATCGCCGAGCGCTATCCGCGCATCGACGAGTCGCTGCTGCGTGCGAAGGTCGCCGAGTCGCGCCGGCAGGGCTTCGCGGTGCTGCTCGACGTGGTGGTCGAGCGCATGGGCGGCGTGGCGATGCCGATCCTCGGCACCGACGGCCGACCGGTCGGCGCGCTCAGCATCGCCGCGCTCAACGAGCGGATCGTCGAGCGGCTCGACATGCTGGTCTCGGCGCTGCGCGAGGCGGCCGAGGCGCTGTCGCCCAACCCGGTCGCCCAGGCGGCCCAGCGACCGGTGCTCGCCCGCGCGCTCGGGCGCGACACGACCCATGCGGCGGAGACGATGCGATGAGCTACCTGCTGGGCAGCGGCCTGACCCGCTTCGGCCGCCACGAGGGGCGCACCACGCTCGACCTGATGAGCGAGGCCGCGGCCGCCGCGCTCGCCGACGCGGGCCTGGAGCGTGGCGACGTCGACGGACTGATCTGCGGCTACGCGACGACCATGCCGCACATCATGCTGGCCACCGTCTTCGCCGAGCACTTCGGGCTCAAGCCGACCTACGCGCACGCGGTGCAGGTCGGTGGCGCGACCGGCTTCGCGATGACCATGCTCGCGCACCTGCTGGTCGACTCCGGGGCCGCGCGCCGCGTGCTGGTGGTGGGCGGCGAGAACCGCATGACCGGCCAGAGTCGCGACGCGTCGATCCAGGCGCTCGCGCAGGCGGGCCATCCGGTCTACGAGGTGCCGCTCGGGCCCACCATTCCCGCCTACTACGGGCTGGTGGCCTCGCGCTACATGCGCGAGCACGGCACCACCGAGGCCGACTTCGCCGAGCTCGCCGCGCTGATGCGCCGCAACGCGGTGCGCCACCCCGGCGCCCATTTCCGCGACCCGATCACCGCCGCCGACGTGCTCGCCTCGCGCCCGATCGCAACGCCTCTCAAGATGCTCGACTGCTGCCCCGTCTCCGACGGCGGCTGCGCGGTGGTCATCGGCCGCGAACCGGGCGTGCTCGCGCCGGTCGCGATCCGTGCCGCGACCCAGGTCCACACCTCGCAGCACGTCAGCGCCGCCCCGGACCTCAGCACCTTCGGCGCGGGGCGCTCGAGCGCGCGTGCGCTCGAGGCCGCCGGACGCACGCTCGCCGACGTCGAGTACGGCGCGATCTACGACAGCTTCACCGTCACGCTGGCGCTGCTGCTCGAGGAGATCGGCCTGGCGCCGCGCGGCGGCTCCGGGGCGCTCGCACGCGACGGGCACTTCGAGCTCGACGGCGCGCTGCCGCTGAACACCCACGGCGGGCTGCTGTCGTACGGCCACTGCGGCGTGGCCGGTGCGATGGCGCACCTCGCCGAGACCCACCTGCAGATGACCGGTCGCGCCGGCGAGCGCCAGGCGCGGCGCGCCGGCGTGGCGCTGCTGCACGGCGACGGCGGCGTGCTGTCCTCGCATGTCAGCCTGGTGATGGAGGCCGCATGAGCGACGCACCGCTGTCATCGCCCGTCCCCGACTGGACCCGCGGCGAGCCGGGCGTGGCGCTGCAGCGCTGCGCGGGCTGCGCGCAGGTCTGGTACTTCCGCCGCGGCTTCTGTCCGGCCTGCGGGCGCGAGGCGCCGGAGACCTTCGCCGCGGGCGGGCAGGGCACGGTCCATGCCGCGACCGTGGTGCACCGTGCGCCTGACGACGCGTACCGCGCGCTCGCGCCCTACGGCCTGGTGCTGGTCGAGCTCGACGAGGGGCCGCGGATGATGGCGCACGCACCGGCCGACCTCGCGATCGGCGAGCGCGTCGTGCTCGGCTTTCGCGAGATCGCCGGGCGGTGGCTTCCGTATTTCCAACGCAGCGAGCCGCCGGGAGGCGCGAACCGATGAAGACCGATCCCCGCGACGCGCTGCGCGTCGCCCTGGCCCCCCGCTCGATCGCGGTGATCGGCGCCTCCGAGAACGCGAACAAGATCGGCGGCCGGCCGATCGCCTATCTGTCGCGCTTCGGGTTTCGCGGCGAGGTCTATCCGATCAACCCGGCGCGCGAGACGGTGCAGGGGCTGCACGCCTTCGCCGGCCTGTCGGCGCTGCCCGCGGTGCCCGATGTCGCGGTGATCGCCGTGCCCGGGCAGCTCGCCGTCGATGCGGTCGCCGAATGCGCCGCCGCCGGCGTGAAGCTCGCGATCGTCATGGCCTCGGGCTTCGGCGAGACCGGCGACCCGGCGGCCAAGGCGCAGGAGCTGGCGATGGTGGCGAGCGCGCGCGCCGCGGGCATGCGGATGGTCGGGCCGAACTCGCAGGGCCTGGCCAACTTCGGCAACGGCGCGGTGCCCAACTTCTCGACGATGTTCGTCGACACGCCGGCGCTGGACGGCCCGGTCGGCATCATCAGCCAGTCGGGCGCGATGAGCGTGATCCCGTACGGCCTGCTGCGCGGGCGCGGCATCGGCGTGCGCCACGCCCATGCCACCGGCAACGACGCCGACATCACCGTCTGCGAGCTCGCGACCGCGGTCGTCGAGGATCCGGACCTGAAGCTGCTGCTCCTCTACCTCGAGGGCCTGCCCGACCCGCACAACCTGGCCGAGGCGGCACGGATCGCGCGGCGCCGCAACCTGCCGATCGTGGCGCTCAAGTCGGGCCGCTCGCAGGCGGGCGCCGAGGCCGCGCGCTCGCACACCGGCTCGCTCGCCACCGAGGACCGCGTGGTCGACGCCTTCCTCGAGGACCAGGGCATCTGGCGGGTGCGCACCATGGCCGAGATGGTCGACATGGCCGAGCTGTACCTGAAGGGCTGGACCCCCAAGGGCCGCCGGCTGGTCGCGATCAGCAACTCCGGCGCCGTCTGCGTGATGACCGCCGATGCCGCGACCGATGCCGACATGCCGCTCGCGCCGCTGTCGGATGCGACCCAGACCGAGCTGAGGACCATCCTCCCGGGCTTCGCCACCACCCGCAACCCGGTCGACATCACCGCCGCGCTGCTGTCGAACAGCAACCTGTTCGGCTCGATCCTGCCGGTGATCGCCAAGGACCCCGCGGCCGACGCGTTCTTCATCGGCGTGGCGGTGGCCGGCGCCGGCTACGACGTCGAGGCCTTCGCGCGCGACAGCGCGAGCTTCGCCGCCGAGACCGGCAAGCCGCTGGTGGCCGCCGCCTCGCAGCCGGCCGTGGCCGAGCGCTTCAAGGCGCACGGCGTGTCGGTCTACCCCACCGAGGGTCAGGCGATCCGGGCGCTCGGACAGTACGTGTCGCACGCCGAGCGGCTGCGCGCTGCGCAGGCGGCCGACCCGCCGCCGCCGATCCGGCGCACGCCCCCCGCCGCGACGCGCATGCTCGACGAGGCCGCGAGCCTGGCGATGCTCGCCGAACGCGGCGTACCGGTGGTGTCGCACCGCGTGTGCGTGAGCGCGGCCGGCGCCCGCACCGCGTACGCGGCGCTCGGTGGCGGGCGGGTCGTCGTCAAGGGCTGCTCGTCGCGCATCGCGCACAAGTCCGAGCTCGGCATCGTCCGGGTCGGCATCGAGTCGGCCGACGGCGTGGAGGCCGCGTACCGCGAGGTCGTGGCCGCCGCCGCCCGGGCCGGCGAGACGCTCGATGCGGTGATCGTCGCGTCGATGGCGCGCGGCCGGCGCGAACTGATGATCGGCGCGCACCTGGATCCGACCTTCGGGCCGGTGCTGGTGGTCGGCGACGGCGGCAAGTACGTCGAGGCCATGCCCGACGCGGCCACCGTGCTCGCGCCGTTCACGCCCGAGCGGATCGAACGCGCGCTGCGCCGGCTGCGCATCGCGCCGCTGCTCGACGGCGTGCGCGGCGAGCCGCCGATGGACGTCGACGCCTTCTGCCGCGCGGCCGCCGCCGTCGGCGCGCTGATCGCCGATCCGGCCGCCGGCATCGCCAGCCTCGACGTGAATCCCGTGATCGTCGGTGCACGAGGCGAGGGCTGCGTCGCCGTCGACGCGCTCGTGTTCCGCGCCGTCGCCCTGTGACGCCGCCGCGCCGAGGAGAAGTCCCCATGAAGACCCCGAGAAGAACCGCGCTCGCCGCATTCGCCGCCGCCGTGCTCGCTGCCGCGGCCCCCGCCGCCCACGCCCAGGCGCAGCCCTGGCCGTCGAAGCCGGTGCGCATCGTCGTCCCGTACCCGCCCGGCGGGCCCACCGACATCGTCGCGCGCCTGGTCGGCCAGCGGCTCTCCGAGCGGCTCAAGCAGCCGTTCGTGATCGAGAACCGCGCGGGCGCGGGCGGCAACCTCGGCGCCGAGGCGGCGGCGAAGTCGCCCGCCGACGGCTACACGCTGCTGCTCGGCACGACCGCCCACGCGATCAACCCCAGCCTCTTCAAGTCGCTGGGCTACGACATCCGCAAGGACTTCGTGCCGATCGCGCTGCTCACCAGCATCCCGCTGGTGCTGGTGGTGCCGGCCGCCTCGCCTGCAACCACCGTGGCCGACGTCGTCGCGCTCGCGAAGTCCAAGGGTGGCGGCCTGCCGTACGCCTCGTCCGGCAACGGCCAGTCGACCCACCTCGCGGCCGAGCTGTTCGCCTCGATGGCCGGCGCGCCGATGACCCACGTGCCGTACAAGGGCAGCGCGCCCGCGCTCACCGACCTCGCCGGCGGCCAGGTCGCGCTGATGTTCGACACGATGCTCTCGGCGATGCCGCAGGTGAAGGCCGGGCGCCTGAAGGCGATCGCGGTGACCAGCGCGGTGCGTGCGCCCTCCGCGCCCGAGCTGCCGACGGTGGCCGAGGCCGCCGGGCTGGCCGGCTACGAGGCGACCGCGTGGAACGCGCTGTTCGCGCCCGCCGGGACGCCGCCCGAGGTGAGCGCGGCGCTGGCCGCCGCCGTCGCCGAGGTGCTCGCCGAGCCCGAGACGCGGCAGCGCTTCGCCGCCGACGGCGCGATCGCCGGCAGCGGCACGCCCGCGGCGCTCGGCGCCTTCCTCGGGCGCGAGATCGACAAGTGGCGCGGCGTCGTGCAGCGCGCGAACGTGAAGGTGGACTGACATGAGCAAGACGATCAGGGTCGGCTCCGGCTCGGCCTGGTGGGGCGACCGCGTGGAGCCGGCGCGGCTCAATGCCGAGCAGGGCGCGCTCGACTACCTGTGCTTCGAGACGATGGCCGAGGCGACGGTGTCGGCCGCGCAGGTGCGCGCGCGCCGCGATCCCTCGTTCCCGGGCTACGACACCTACCTGGACGAGCGCATGCGCGCCGTGCTGCCGGGCTGCATGCGGCAGGGCACGCGCATCGTCAGCAACCAGGGCTGGATCAACCCCGAGGGCGCGGCGCGGCGCATCGTCGAGCTGCTGCGCGAGATGGGCCACACAGGCGTCAAGGTGGCCGCGGTCAACGGCAGCCTGATCACCGACCGGGTGCTCGAGCTGACCGACCGCATCCTCGAGAACGGGCAGCCCACCTCGACGCTGGCGCCCACGCTGATCTCGGCCGAGGCCTACCTCGGCGCCGAGCCGATCGTCGAGGCGCTGCGCGCGGGTGCGCGGATCGTGGTCACCGGCCGCGTCGCCGATCCGTCGATCTTCATGGCGCCGCTGATGCACGAGTTCGGCTGGGATCCGCTCGACCACGACAGGCTCGGCATGGGCAACGGCATCGGCCACCTGCTGGAGTGCGGTGCGCAGGTCACTGGCGGCTATTTTCCCGATCCCGGCTTCAAGGACGTGCCCGAGCCGTGGAACCTCGCGTTCCCGATCGCCGAGGTGTCCGAGGACGGCAGCTGCGTCATCACCAAGGTCGCGGGCTCGGGCGGCGCGGTGACGCTGCAGACCGTGAAGGAGCAGATGCTCTACGAGGTCCACGACCCGGCGAACTACATCACGCCCGACGTCGTCGTCGACTTCACCACCGCGCGCCTCGAGCTGCTGTCGGCCGACCGCGTGCGCGTCTCGGGCATCTCGGGCAAGCCGCGCACGCCGACGCTCAAGGTGTCGATCGGCTGCACCGAGGGCTTCATCGGCGAGGACATGTTCTTCTACGCCGGCCCGGGCGCGCTGCGCCGCGCCCAGCTCGCCAAGCGCATCCTCGAGGAGCGCTTCCGCATCGTCGGCCTGCAGGCCGAGGACGTGCGCATCGACTTCCTGGGTCTGAACGCCATCCACGGTGCGGCGACGCCCGCGAACGCGCCCGAGCCCTACGAGGTCGCGGTGCGCGTCGCCGCCCGCACGAAGACCCGCGAGGAGGCGGTCAAGGTCGGCCGCGAGGTCGACGGCATGGCCGTCTCCGGCATCGCTCACACCGGCAAGCGCGTGCCGCACCAGGACCGCACCCGCGAGGTGATCGGCGTGTGGTCCGCGCTGGTGCCGCGCGAGCAGGTCCCCGCATCCGTCGTCTACTTCGAGAGCTGAGACCATGAAGGTGATGCTGCAGCACGTCGCGCACGCCCGCTCGGGCGACAAGGGCGACACGTCGAACATCGCGGTCTTCGCGTACGCGCCCGAGCTCTGGCCGCTGCTCGTCGAGCAGCTGAGCGTCGAGCGCTTCAAGGCCTTCTACGGCGGCGCGATCAAGGGCGAGGTCCTGCGCTACCCGGTCGAGGCGCTGCACGCGATCAACTTCGTGTGCCATGGCGCCCTCGGCGGCGGCGTCTCGCGCAGCCTGTGCCTCGACAACTACGGCAAGGCGCTGTCGGCGGCGGTCCTCGGCTTCGAGATCGAGGTGCCCGAGGCGCTGGTGCCGCTCCTGAAGAACCTGCCCGAGCCCGCCTGAGGCGGCGCCCGGCCCATCGATCGCGGAGACCTCCTCATGAGCCACCCCCCCAGGCGCGCGCGCCACACCCTGCTCGTCGCCGGCGCCGGCGGCGTCGTCGGCGCGGCCGCCGTCGAGCACTTCGCCGCGCTGCCCGACTGGGAGGTGATCGCGGTGTCGCGCCGCCGCCCGCCCGAGCTGCCCGAGGGCGTGACCCACGTGGCGCTCGACCTGACCGATGCCGCCGCCTGCCAGGCCGCCGGTGCCGCGCTGTCGCGCGTCACGCACCTGATGTTCGCCGCGCTCTACGAGAAGCCCGACCTCATCGCCGGCTGGCGCGACCCCGAGCAGATGGCGGTCAACCTCGCGATGCTGCGCAACCTGCTCGACACGCTCGAGGCGTCGGCGCCCGGGCTGCGCCACGTGTCGCTGATGCAGGGCACCAAGGCCTACGGCGGCCACGTCACGCCCGCGCCGGTGCCGGCCAAGGAACGCTGGCCGAGGCACGATCACGAGAACTTCTACTGGCTGCAGGAGGACCTGCTGCGCGAGCGGCAGCCGAAGGCCGCCTGGGTCTTCACCGTGCTGCGCCCGCAGATCGTCTTCGGCTACGCGGTGTCGAGCCCGATGAACATCGTCGCCGCGATCGGCGCGTATGCCGCGGTGATGCGCGAGCTCGGGCGGCCGCTCGCCTGGCCGGGGGGCGGGCGCTACATCAACGGCGGCAGCGACAGCCGGCTGATCGCGCAGGTCGCCGAGTGGGCCGCGACGCACGAGATCGCGGCCAACGAGACCTACAACGTCGTCAACGGCGACGCGCTGCTGTGGCAGGACTTCTGGGGCTCGGTCGCTGCGCACTTCGGCATGCAGACCGGCCCCGACGTGCCGATGAACCTCACGCGCGAGATGCCCGCGCACGCCGACACCTGGCGTCGCGTGGTCGAACGTCACGGCCTGCGGGACGTGAGTCTCGACGGTCTGGTCGGCAGCTCGTGGCAGTTCACGGACCGTGCGTTCGCGCAGGGCCTCGCGAACCCCGCGGATTCGGTGCTCAGCGGCATCAAGCTTCACCAGCACGGCTTCCACGGCGTCGTCGACACCGAGGACGGGCTGCTGCACTGGCTGGAGCGGATGCAGGCGCAGCGGCTGCTGCCGCGCTGAGCGGGGGCGGCCGGCGCCGCTGGCGCGCCGGGCCCCGTCGCCGCATCAGGCCATCTTCACCGCCGTGCCGCTGACGGTGACCATCATCATGCCGTTCGCCTCGCCGAGCACCTCGTAGTCGAAGTCGATGCCGACGATGCCGTCGGCGCCGAGCTCGATTGCCGCAGCCTTCATGTCCTCGATCGCGGCCTCGCGCGCGCCGGCGAGTGCGCGCTCGTAGCCGCCCGCCCGCCCGCCGACCACGTCGCGCACCGACGAGAACAGGTCGCGGAAGATGTTGGCGCCGATGATGGCCTCGCCGTTGACCACGCCCAGCCACGCACCGACCTGCGCGCCGCCGCCGCTCGGCACGACGGTGGCGAGGAAGAATGTCGGATCGGATTTCGAGAACCAGCCCATTGGAACCTCCAGGGGGACATCGGCGGACACGATGCCCGCCGGCAGCCTGTCCATCGTACCGGGAGGCGCATCGGCCGTTCGACGGCCCGGCACGGTCACCATCCCGGTTACACCTGCAACACCTCGCCGGCGCCCTGCGCTGCGGGCGACGGGTCCAATCGATGCACGTCGTCCCGGTCCCGGGCGACGCCCCGTCCGAGGATCCGAGAGCATGAGAGCGTCCCTGTCCATCGCCGCCGCGCTGCTGTCCGCCGCCGGCCTGTCCGGCTGCGTCGTGGCCCCGCTGGGCCCCCCGCCGGTGGCCTACGGTGGCGGCGTCTACGTCCAGCCCGCCTACCCGATGCCCGCGCCCGGCTATGCCTGGGGACGTCATCCGTACTACGGCTACGGCTGGCGGCATCCGCACTACGGCTGGCACCGCGGCTGGCGCTGAGCGCGGGCGACTCCGGGCCGCGTCGGTCCTTCGCCCGGGCTCGGCCCGAAGCTTGGCAAGCCGACGCTCGGTCCGTACCCTGAGCGCCGATCGGCCGATCGTGGCCGGCCGCTCGCGAAGGCACGGACCCGATGCTCGATCCGAACAGACGCACCCTGCTCGCGGCGGCGGCCGCGGTCGCCCCGGCCGCGCTGCTGCCCGAGGCGGTGCAGGCCGAGCCGCGCATCGTGATGAACGACGCGAGCCGGCTCTCGCCCACGCCGGTGTTTCGCCATTGGGTGGTGCCGCCCGACCCGGAGGCGCAGACGATCGCGGCGCTGCGCGACGCGCTGCACGCGGCCGCGAAGCAACGACGTCCGGTCGTGGTCGGCGCGGCGCGCCACTCCATGGGCGGCCAGAGCCTGGCGCGCAACGGCCTGGGCATCACCTTCGCGAGCGAGCGCTGCGAGGTCGACCGCGCGGCCGGCACGGCGCGCGTGCATGCCGGCACGCGCTGGCACCAGGTGATCGCGGCGCTCGATGCGCAGGGCCTGTCGCCCGCGGTGATGCAGTCGAACAGCGACTTCTCGGTCGGCGCCACCTTCTCGGTGAACGCGCACGGCTGGCCCGCACCCTACGGCCCGTTCGGCTCGACCGTGCGCGCGCTGCGGCTGATGCTCGCCGACGGCTCGGTCGTCACCGCGTCGCGGACGGACAACCCCGAGCTCTTCGCGATGGCGATGGGCGGCTACGGGCTGGTCGGCATCCTGCTCGAGCTGGAGATCGCGGTGGTCGAGAACCGGATGATGCGACCCCGGTTCGAGCGGATGCCCGCGGGCGAGCTCGCGCGCCGCTTCACCGGCGCGCTGCGCGACGACCCGCAGGTGAAGATGATCTACGGGCGGCTCAACGTGACCCGCGACGCGCTCTTCACCGAGGCGCTGCTGGTCACCTGGCGGCCCGACGTCGCGCCGCCCGGCGGGCTGCCGGCGGCCACGCGCCGCGGCGCGCTCACCGGCGTCTCGCGCGAGATCTACCGTGCTCAGATCGGTTCCGAGACCGGCAAGAAGGCGCGCTGGTTCGCCGAGACCGTTGCGGTGCCGAAGGCGGCATCGGGCGCGTTCACGCGCAACTCGCTGATGAACGAGCCGGTCTCGAACCTCGAGGGCCGCGACCGGCGCCGCACCGACATCCTGCACGAGTACTTCGTCCATCCGGACCGTTTCGGCGACTTCCTCGCGGCCTGCCGCGAGCTGATCCCGAACGCCCGTGCCGAGTTCCTCAACGTGACGCTGCGCTGGGTCGCGGCCGACGACACGCCCGTGCTCTCGTACTCGAGCACCGACCGGATCGCCGCGGTGATGTCGTTCTCGCAGGAGATCACACCCGAAGGCGAGGCCGACATGATGATGCTGACCGAGGCGCTGATCGACCGCGTGGGCGCGATCGGGGGCGCGTTCTACCTGCCGTACCGTCTGCATGCGCGTCCCGACCAGTTCCGCGCGATCTATCCGCGCGCCGAACGCTTCGCCGAGCGCAAGCGGCACTTCGATCCGCAGGGTGTGTTCCGCCACGCGCTGTGGGACGCCTACCTCGCCGACTGACCCGATGACCCGGATCCGACCATGACGTTCCCCGTTCGCGGCGTCGCCGCCGGCTTTGCCCTCGTGCTCGGCGCGGTCGCCCTGCTCAACCAGGTGCCGGGCATCGTCGACGGCGAGGGCCGCGTCTTTGGCATCTTCGCGCTCGACGTCTACGACGACCTGCTGCACGCGGCCTCGGCGCTCTGGGCCGCGATCGCGGCCTTCGTGTCGCGGCGGGCCTCGATCGCGTTCCTGCGCCTGTTCGGCACGCTGTACCTGCTCGACGGGCTGCTCGGGCTCGCCACCGGCTCGGGCTATCTCGACCTGGGCATCGTGCTGTACGGCCTCCAGCCGCAGCCGATCGGCTTCCGGATCCTCGCGAACCTGCCGCACCTCGCGTTGGGCGGGGTGGCGGCGCTCGTCGGCTGGCGCACCGCGCCGGGCCCGGATCGGGCCGGGTAGCGCGCGTGTCCATCGCGCGACTCGTCCGCGTCGTCGTCCTGCTCGGCCTGGCGCTCGGCCTGGCGCTTGGAGTCGCGGCGGCGGCGCCGGTCGCCTGGATCGAGACGCGCTGCACGGCCGACCGCGTCGAGGGCGGGCCCGCATACGCACCGATCCTGCCGCCGGCCGACCGTCGCGTGGAGGTCGACACCTACCTCACGTACCCGGAGTGGTCGATCGTGCACGCCTACGAGGACCTCGCCGCCGTGTCCCGGGCCCGCGGCGAGTCGGCCTTCGCCTACGCGTCGAGCGTCGCCGGCTACTGGCGCGGCCTGTGCGCGATGGTGCGCACCGCCTCCGCCCGTGGCGAGATCCCCGCCGACACGCGGACGATGCTGCATGTGATCGGCCTCAGCTTCAGCGCCGAGATGGCGGTCAAGGGGGCGTGGGAGTCGACGCTCGGGGCGCTCGCCGAGGCCGTGCGCGGTGAGGCGCCGACGCCCGAGGACGTGTTCGCGCACGGGGTCGCGGACGACTACGCCGCCTTCCTGCGACAGACGCCGTGGTACGCGTATCCGTTCGCACCGACGCTCGCGCGCTTCTGGCGCGAGGTGCCGTGGCAGGGCGGGCATCCGGTGCGCAAGGTGGAGCGGCGCGTGGCGCTGTCGCTGGAGTGGGCCGTGAAGGCGGTCTACGGGAAGGCACTGGGCGCGCTCGCCGGGCTCTCGCCCGCGGCCTCGACCCTGCGCAGCGTGGTGCGCGGGCTCGATGCGGCCGACCTCGCCGCCGATGCGCGGATCGTGCTCGTCGAGCGCCGCGCCGACGGCACGGCGGTGATCGAGACGCCGCGCTACCGTGCGTACACCGAGGTCCTAGCGGGCCTGGCGGCACGCGGGCGCGACCTGGTCGAGATCGCGGGCAACGACGAGGTGATGCTGACCGTGCTGGCCCCCGCCGGCACGCGACCGCCCGCGGGGGCCCTGCCCCTGCTCGCGGTCCCGGTGCAGGCCCGACCCGGGTCCGAGCGCATCGTGCTGGCGGTGCGTGTCGAGGCCCTGTGTGCACTGCTGCGAGGGCTGCAGGGCGGTGCGGTCTCGCTCGAGCATGTCTACGACTACTGAGCCCGCGGCCGCGCGCACGGCGCTGCGGTTCGTCGCCGCGGCCGCGCTGGTGCTCGTCGCCTGGTTCGCCGGGCTGGGGGCGCTGGCGCGGTGGGCGGAGCCGACCCGCGAGGTGCTGGTGCTGGTCGAGCCCGCCGGTGTCGCGGCGCTGCTGTCGCAGGCACCGGTCCTCGCAATCGATGCACCGGCCGGCTGGCTGCGGGTGCGCGGCGAGTCGCCCGGCTTCGTCGCCGCGCTGTATGCGTCCGGCGCGCGGCTGGTGCTGCCGGCGGCCGGCGCGGGCTGCCGCACGCCGCCCCCCGGGGCGC
>JAIYAG010000292.1 GCA_027489195.1 Burkholderiales bacterium
GCCGCGCCCGCCGGCCCCGCCCCCCAGGCGGCGCGCGGCCGCACCGGCCGAGCGGTCCTCGTCGGGCGGCGGCGTCGGGGTGCGCGGCGGGGCCATCGTGTGTCTGCGGTCAGGCGCCGCCCGCGGGCGCGTCGTCGGCGGCCCCGGCGCCGCCCGTGCCCTGCGCGGCGGCATCGCCGTCGGCCGCGCCCTCGGACGGCCCGGACGCCTGCTCCGCCTCGGGGGGGCCCGGCACCTCGTCGACCCCGTCCATCGGGTCCTCGAGCTCGACCAGCTCGGTCTCCTCGCTCGCCTCGGGCGCGAACTCGATGAAGCGCGCCGACACCGAGAGCTCGAGCAGGTCGGTCTCGCTCAGGTCGACGACGATGCGCCGGCCCGGCGCGAGCTGCATCGCCGGCAGCTCGGGCATGCGCACGTAGAGCGGCGCGCCCGCCATCCGGACCAGCTCGTCGCGGACCACCACCGCCTCGAAGCGGCGCGACGGCTGCTGCTCGACCCAGCGCAGGCACCAGTAGCGCTCCATGCGCTGCTGGAACTCGGCATAGGACGCATAGAGGGCCTCGAACGACTGGATGACCGCGTACAGGTCGGCGTCGTTGCCGGAATACGGCGGCGTCGTGCCGCCGGCGACCGCGATCAGCTGGCGCTGGTTGACCAGGTCGACGTAGCGGCGCAGCGGCGAGGTCGCCCAGCCGTACTGCGCCACGCCCAGCCCCTGGTGGGGCTGCGCGTGGGTGGTCATGCGCACCCGCGCGCCCGGTGCCTGCGTCCGGTAGATGCCCGGCACGCGGTGGTCGGCGAGCAGGCCGCCCCAGGCCGAGTTCGCGAGGATCATCATCTCGGCGACGATGCGGTCGAGCGGCGCGTCGCGGCGCCGCTGCACGATGCGCACCGACTCGACCCCCTCGGCATCGTGCTCGACGTAGAAGCTGAAGTCGACACGGTTGCGGCCCTCGGGCTTGCCGCGCATGCGGTCGCGCCCCTCCGACAGCCCGAGCGTCAGGCGCCACAGCACCCGCAGCGCGCCGGCCTGCGGCAGCGCGGCCAGCGGGTCGGCGGCGCCGGGGGCCGGCTCGGCGAGCGCCTCTTCCGAGACCAGGTCGTCGAGCCGGTCGTGGCGCAGGTTCGCGGCGACGCGGATGCGCTCGACGCGGGTATGCGTCGAGGACACGATCCGGCCGGTCTCGTCGAGGTCGGCGTACAGCGACAGCGCCGGCAGCTCGCGCCCGGCCTCGAGCGAGAAGCGCTCGATCGGCAGGTCCGGCAGCATGGTGATCTTGTCGCCGGGCATGTACACCGTCGACATCCGCTCGCGCGCGAGCTGGTCGAGCGCATCGCCGGGGGCGATCGCGATGCCGGGCGCGGCGATGTGCACGCCGATCCGCAGGCCGCCGTCGGGCCGGCGCTGCACCGACAGGCAGTCGTCGATCTCGGTGGTCGTGGAGTCGTCGATCGAGAAGGTCTCGGCCTCCGACAGCGGCAGCCCGGCCAGCCGCGCGGCGAGCGTCTCGTCGAGCGGCGCCGGCTCGATGCGGCCGAAGCCCGTGCCCTGCGGGAACTGCTCGGCCAGGAAGCAGCCCATGTGCAGCGCGCGCGCGTCGGCGAAGGCACCGGCCGACAGCAGCACCCGCGCCGGCGGCGAGCGCGTGATCGCGCAGGCGCGATCGAGCGCCTTCCACTCGACCGCGTTCTTGTCCGGGCGCACCAGCAGCCGGGCGGCCTCGCGCCGGATCTCGTCGGGCGACTCGCCGTCGGCCAGTGCCTGCGCCCAGGTCTCGACGCGGGCGGCCTGCTCCTTCTTGCGCTCGAGGGCGGCCAGCGCGGCGCGCAGCGTCTCGGGCGGGGCGGGGCGATAGCGGCCGCGCCCCTTGCGGTAGAAGTAGACCGGGGCGCCGTGCAGGCGGAACAGCAGGCTCGCCGCCTCGACCGGCGTCGGCGGATGGCCGTAGTAGTCGTCGGCGAAGCCGGCGAAGTCGAACTCGTCCTGCGGCGCGCACTCCCAGAGGAAGTCGAGGTCGATGCCCTCGGCCGCGCGGTGCGCCTGCTCGAGCAGCTCGACGGGGGACGGCGCCGGGAAGCGCAGGAACACCATCGAGGTCTTGACCTTCGTTCGCTTGCCGCTGGCCGCCTCGACCTGCAGGCTGGCTCCGGCATCGGCGAGGACGGTGCCGGCCTTGAAGGCGCCGTCTTCCTCGAACAGGACGTGGGTGCTCGCCATGGGGACGCTGGGACTTCCGGTGACGCGGCCAGGCGCCGCCGAGCGCCCGATTATAGCCAGTCGGCTACACTGCCCGCCCCACAGCGACGACGGAAGACTGCCATGGCGATGGACGTCATCGACTACCGGATCGAAGGCGGCGAGATGCAGTACGTCGAGGTCGAGCTCGACCCCGGCGAGGCGATGGTCGGCGAGGCCGGCAGCCTGATGTACATGGAGGACGGGATCTCGCTGGACACCGTCTTCGGCGACGGCAGCGGCGGCGGCGGCAGCGGGCTGTTCGGCAAGCTGCTCGGCGCCGGCAAGCGGCTGCTGACCGGCGAGTCGCTGTTCACCTCGGTCTACCAGAACCAGGCGCCGGTGCGCCGCAAGCTCGGCTTCGCGGCGCCCTACCCCGGCCGCATCCTGCCGATGGACCTGTCGCAGATGGGCGGGCGCGTCATGTGCCAGCGCGACGCCTTCCTGTGCGCCGCCCGCGGCGTGTCGCTCGGCATCGCCTTCCAGCGCAAGCTCGGCGCCGGCTTCTTCGGCGGCGAGGGCTTCATCATGCAGAAGCTCGAGGGCGACGGGCTGGCCTTCGTGCACGCCTGCGGCACGGTGATGGAGCGGCGCCTCGCGGCGGGCGAGCTGCTGCGGGTCGACACC
>JAIYAG010000534.1 GCA_027489195.1 Burkholderiales bacterium
GACCTGCCCTGCCGTGACGAGGCGGTCCGTGCACGCCCCGTCCCCACCACCGCATCAGGAGCCGACCGATGAACGACTCTCCGAATCCCGGCACCGTGCACGTGGTCGAGGACGACAGCGTCCTGGCCGATGCGCTGTGCCTGCTGCTGATGTCGCGGGGCCTGTCGGCCGTCTCGTTCCCGAGCGGCGAGGCCTTCCTGGCGGCGATCGACGCGGACTGGCCGACCGGCCCGGCCTGCGTGCTGATGGACGTCCGCATGAAGGAGCTGTCCGGCCTCGAGGCCTTCGACCGGCTGCGGGCACGCAAGCCGACGATGCCGGCACCGGTCATCTTCCTGACCGGCCACGGCGACATCTCGATGGCCGTCGACGCCGTCAAGAACGGCGCCTTCGACTTCTTCGAGAAGCCGTTCAACGACAACCGGCTCGTCGATCGCGTGATGCAGGCGCTGGCCGAATCGCACAGCCGCCTCGAGCACGACGACAGCAGCGGTCGGATCCGCGGCCGGCTCGAGCGCCTGACCGCGCGCGAGCGCGACGTGATGGACCTGATCCTGAAGGGCCGCCTCAACAAGGTCATCGCCGACGAACTCGGCATCAGCATGCGCACAGTCGAGGTGCATCGCTCGAACGTGTTCAGCAAGATGGGCGTGCGCAGCGCCGTCGAACTGTCGCGACTGCTCGAGAACCTCAAGGACTGAAGCGAGGGCGACGGCGCCGCGACAGGGGGTCGCGGACCCCACCCGACCGTGGTTCCTGCGCATGACAGCCCTGTTGCGGCCGAGGATGGCTCGGGTAGACTGCCGCATCCGCGCCGAGGGCCACCTCCGGCCGGGCCATTCGAACGATCGGGGAGAGAGACCTTCATGCGCATCCGCAACCACCGCGACTTCTGGTCAGGGGTGCTGTTCATCACGACCGGCCTGCTGTTCATGGCGCTGTCGCGCCAGTACACGCTCGGTACGGCCGCGAAGATGGGCCCGGGCTATTTCCCGACCATCCTCGGCGGCCTGATGGCCTTCCTCGGACTGCTGATCCTGCTGCCTTCGCTGGCCAAGCGCGGGCCCGAGGTCAGGGTCGCCAAGATGGACTTCAAGGCGATCCTGCTCGTGCTCGTCGCGGTCGCGGTCTACGCCGCCACGCTGCCCAAGCTCGGATTCATCGTGTCGCTGTTCCTGCTGATCGGCATCTCGTCGCTCGCCAGCCACGAATACAAGCTGAAGACGACGCTGATCTCGTCGATCGTGCTCCTCGTGTTCTCGTGGCTAGTCTTCGTCAAGGGTCTGGAACTGCAGTTCCCGTTCCTGCCGTTCTTCCTCACCCGCTGACCCGCGCGCGACGCACGAGACCCTCGACATGGAACTCCTCAACAACCTCGCGCTCGGTTTCGCCACCGCGGGCACGTTCGACAACCTGCTCTACTGCCTGATCGGCGTGATCCTGGGCACGCTGATCGGCGTGCTGCCCGGCATCGGTCCGCTCGCGACGATCGCGATGCTGCTGCCGGCCACCTACAAGATGTCGGACCCGACGACGGCGCTGATCATGCTCGCCGGCATCTACTATGGTGCGCAGTACGGCGGCTCCACCACCGCGATCCTGGTGAACCTGCCGGGCGAGTCGTCCTCGGTGGTGACAACGCTCGACGGCTACCAGATGGCCCGCAAGGGCCAGGCCGGTCCGGCGCTCGCGATCGCGGCGATCGCCTCCTTCTTCGCCGGTACGGTCGCGACCTTCCTGCTGGCGGCGTTCGCGCCGCCGCTCGCCGAGATCGCCTTCAAGTTCGGGCCGGCCGAGTACTTCGCGCTGATGGTGCTCGGCCTGATCGCGGCGGTCGTGCTCGCGCACGGCTCGGTGATCAAGGCGCTCGCGATGGTGATCTTCGGGCTGCTGCTCGGCATGATCGGCACCGACGTCAACTCGGGCGTGGCGCGCTTCTCGTTCGACATCCCGGAGCTCTCCGACGGCATCGAGTTCGTCGCGGTCGCGATGGGCATGTTCGGCTTCGCCGAGATCATCCTGAACCTCGAGCAGCGTGAGAACCGCGAGGTGTTCACCAGCAAGGTGACGAACCTGTTCCCGCGCTGGTCGGACTTCAAGACGGCGTTCCCCGCGATCCTGCGCGGCACCACTCTGGGCTCGGTGCTCGGCATCCTGCCCGGCGGCGGCGCGGTGCTCGCATCGTTTTCGGCCTACGCGATCGAGAAGAAGATCTCGAAGACCCCCGAGATGTTCGGCAAGGGCGCGATCCAAGGCGTCGCCGCGCCCGAGGCGGCCAACAACGCCGGTGCCCAGACCTCGTTCATCCCGATGCTCACGCTCGGCATCCCGACCACGCCGGTGATGGCGCTGATGGTCGCGGCGATGATGATCCACAACATCCAGCCCGGCCCGCAGGTCATGAGCAGCAACCCCAAGCTGTTCTGGGGCCTGATCGTCTCGATGTGGATCGGCAACCTGTTCCTGGTGATCCTGAACCTGCCGCTGGTGGGCATGTGGGTCAAGCTGCTGTCGGTGCCGTACCGGATCATGTACCCGGCGATCCTGCTGTTCTGCTGCATCGGCGCGTACTCGATCAACAACAACGTCTTCGACGTGTTCATGACGATCCCGTTCGCGATCCTCGGCTACCTCTTCAAGAAGCTCGACTGCGAGCCGGCGCCGATGCTGCTCGGCTTCGTGCTCGGCAAGCTGATGGAGGAGTACCTGCGGCGTGCGATGACCATCTCGCGCGGCGACTGGACGGTGTTCGTGACCCGGCCGCTGTCGGCGACGCTGCTGGCCTGCGCCGCGGTGTTGCTCGTCATCGTGTTCCTGCCGGCGATCTCCAAGAAGCGCGAGGAGGCGTTCGCGGGCGACGACTGAGCCTCGCGACGCACCATGGAAAAGGGCCGCTCTCGCGGCCCTTTTCCTTTTTCAGCTCGCCCTGGATCAGGCGAGCAGGCTGCGCAGCATCCAGGCGTTCTTCTCGTGGATGTCCATGCGCTGGGTCAGCAGGTCGCAGGTCGGCTGGTCGTTGCCCTCGTCGGCGAACTTGAACACCTCGCGCGCGGTGCGCGCCACGGTCTGCTGGCCTTCGACGAGGTTGCGGATCATCTCCTGCGCGGTCGGCACCGCGTCGTCGTCGGGGATCGAGGACAGCGCGGCGAACTGGGCCGAGGTGCCGGGCGCGACCACGCCGAGGGCCCGGATCCGCTCGGCGATCAGGTCGAGCGCGGCCCACTCCTCGGTGTACTGGTCCATGAACATCACGTGCAGCGTCTGGAACATCGGGCCGGTGACGTTCCAGTGGTAGTTGTGGGTCTTGAGATAGAGCCGGAAGCTGTCCGCGAGCAGCCGCGACAGGCCCTGCGCGATGCGCTCGCGCTGCACGTCGTCGATGCCGATGTCGAAGCGGGGGGGCTGGACGGATGCCA
>JAIYAG010000294.1 GCA_027489195.1 Burkholderiales bacterium
AGGTCTGGCATCCGAAGCAGCAGGCGCGCGACCTGCCCGACGGCGGCTGGGAACTCACCCTGCCGTACTCGGCGAGTCCGGAGCTCGAGATGGACATCCTGCGGCACGGCGAGCAGGTCGAGGTGCTCGCGCCGCCCGAGCTGCGCGAGCGGATCGCGCAGCGGCTGGCGAAGGCGGCGCGCGCGTACGGCGGCACGACGGGCCGTCGGAAGCGGGCTGCGTCGAAGGCTGCGGGCGGCGGGAAGGGCGCGAAGAGCGCGAAGGATCCGGCAGCGCCGGCGACCTGAGCCGCCGGCGCGTCCTGCTCACTGCACTGCGACCAGCACCTTCCCGACGTTGGCCATCGCTTCGGTCGCCTCGTGCGCAGCCACGATCTCGTCGAGCGCGAAGGTGCGGAACACCTGGTGGCGCAGCGCATCGCGCGCCAGCGCGTCGGTGATCCAGCGCGCCGCCTCGTCGTGTGCCTCGCGCGACATCGCGTAGACCAGCACGAAGCGCGCGGTCAGGTCCTTGGCGAGCATCGGCCAGAACGGGATCGTCGGCTCGGGCACCGCGTCCGACGCGTACGAGGCGATCACCCCGCCGGCCTTGAGCAGCGCGACATCGGTCGCGAGGTTCGCGCCGAACGCGACCTCGACCACGCGGTCGAGCCCCGCGTCGGCGCCGGTGATCGCGCGCACGCGCGCGGCCACGTCCTCGGTGCGGCGGTCGATCACCTCGTGGGCGCCGGCCTCGCGCGCGCGCTCGGCCTGCTCGGGGCGGCTCACCGTCGCGATCACCCGCGCGCCCTCGAGCCGCGCGATCTGCACCGCGTAGTAGCCGACCGCCCCCGCGCCGCCCTGCACCAGCACGGTCTTGCCCGCCACCGCGCCGTCGGCCATCACGCAGCGGTGCGCGGTCATCGCCGGGATGCCCATGCAGGCGCCCGCGTCGAAGCCCGCGCCGTCGGGCAGGCGCACCGCCTTGTGCGCCGGCACCACCGACCACTGCGCGGCGGTGCCCTGGAAGCGGCCCTGCGTCGCCTCGTAGACCCACACGCGCTCGCCGACGCGCGCGGCATCGACACCCGAGCCGACCGCGTCGATCACGCCCGCGCCGTCCTGGTGGGGCACGATGTACGGGAACGGCATCGCGACGTTGCCGCGCGCGCCGCCGCGGTTCTTGGTGTCCGACGGGTTCACCGCCGAGCGGTGGATGCGCACGCGCACCTCGCCCGGCGCGGGCTCGGGGGTGGGGCGCTCGCCGACCTGCAGGACCTCGCGGGCGGGTCCCTTGCGTTCGTACCAGGCTGCCTTCATCGAATCGTCTCCGTGGCCGCGCGCGGCCCGCAGCGGGCGCGCGTCGCGCAGCCGGGCATCCTGCCACGGAACGCTCCCGGGCCGCGCGCGCCTACAATCGCGGCCCATGGCCCTGCGTTCCACCATCTACAAGGCCGAGCTGACGATCGCCGACATGGATCGCGGCCGGTATGCCGACCACGCGCTGACGATCGCGCTGCATCCCTCCGAGACCGAGGAGCGGATGATGCTGCGCCTGCTCGCGTTCGCGCTGTTCGCCGACGACGCGCTGGGCTTCGGCCGGGGGCTGTCCGCCGAGGAGGAGCCGGACGTCGTGCTTCGCGACGACACCGGCCTCATCCGGCTGTGGATCGAGGTCGGCCTGCCGGACGACAAGTGGGTGAAGAAGGCCTGCGGCCGTGCCGACCGGGTGGTGGTGCTCGCCTACGGCGGACACCGTGCCGAGGTCTGGTGGCGCCAGCAGCAGGCCGCGCTCGAGCGCTTCGAGAACCTGTCGGTGGTGGCGATCGACCCGGAGGCGACGGTCGCGCTCGGGCGGCTCGCTGCGCGTTCGATGAAGCTGTCCTGCACGGTGCAGGACGGGCAGGTCTGGATCGGAGGCGTCGCCGATGGCGACGGCGTGAACCTGACGCCGGCCTGGTGGCGCGGCACGCGGCTCGACGAGGGCGCCTGAGGCGCCCGAGGCCCAGGCCAGCGGGGCGGATTCCCTCAGGCCAGCGAGACCGATTCCATCGGATAGCGGTGACCGAGCTCGGCCGCGAGCCGGGCCAGCGGCCCCATGGCCGTCGGCTGTTCGCCCGCGGCGAGCATCAGCAGGTGCTCGAGGGGCCCCAGGCTGACCAGCGTGGCGCGCAGCGCGCCCGCGCCGGGCGGCGTCTCGGTGCGCAGCAGCCGCAGCGCGTCGCGCTCGCGGTCACCGCTGCTGCGGCCGCAGATCTCGACCACCGACAGCTCGACCCGCGAGGCCGCCCGCGGCCGGCACAGCACCTCGCGCCAGATCCCGGCCAGCCGCTCGCAGAGCGCATCGGCATCGACCTGCCCGGACAGGCGCAGCGCGATCCGCCGCGCATCGGCCCCCTCGGACCCGCATCCGTCCTCGCACCGGGGCGCGGCGGTCGCGACACGGGGCGAAGGCGGGGGCGGGGCGGAGGCGAGGCTCGGGTTCACGAGGCAAGCTTCGCATGGGCAATGTGTCCACGTCGTGACCGAAGTCGCGCCGCTCACCCGAACGTGTCGGTGCCGACACGTTCCGAAACGCAGCCCGGCTTCAGCGCACCCGGCGCTTGAACGGCAGGGTGCTGGTGAGCCCGCCGTCGACCGGCAGCGCCTGGCCGTTGACGTACGAGGCCTCGTCGCTCGCCAGGAACAGTGCCGCGGCCGCGATCTCCTGCGGCAGGCCGTAGCGCTGCAGCGGGTTGATCTGGCCGAGCTTGTCCTCGTGCCCGGCGGCACGGGCATGGTCGAAGATCGGCCGGGTCATGCCGGTCTCGATCAGCCCCGGGCAGATCGCGTTGATGCGCACGCCCGTGCCCCAGAACGAGTTGGCGGCGGTCTGCACCAGGCTCACGACGCCGGCCTTGCTCGCGCTGTACGGATTGCCGCCCGCATTCGCGCGCAGTCCGGCCACCGAGGCGGTGCAGACGATCGCGCCGCGCCCCTGCGCGACCATGTGCGCGCCGGCGTGCTTGACCGCGAGGAACGGGCCGATCAGGTTCACGCGCAGCACCTCTTCCCAGAGCGCGACGGTCTGCTCGTGGATCGGCACGTCGCCGCCGCTCACGCCCGCGTTGGCGTACAGCACGTCGAGACCGCCGAGCTCGCGCACCGCCCGGGCCACGAAGGCCTGCACGTCGGCGTCGCTGCCGGCGTCGGCCGCCTGCGCGATCGCCGTGCCGCCCTCGGCCCGGATCATCGCGGCGGTCTGTTCCACGCCCTCGGCGCTGCGGTCGACGGCGAGCACCGACGCGCCCTCGGCCGCGAACAGCCGCGCCGCGGCACGGCCGATGCCGCTGCCGGCGCCGGTGACGATCGCACGCTTGCCGGCCAGCCGGCCGGCCGCGCGCGACGGGTCGCCGCCGATCACGGCGGGCATCTTCTCGTTGGACATCGGAACGCTCCTCCTCGACGGGCCTGTACGATACGCGGGATGAATGCCCCCAGCCAGGATCGGCCCCTGACAGACGCCGAGATCGAAACGCTCGAGACGCGCCTCGTCGCGATCGACCCCGACGACTCCATGGCGGTCGAGGAGCTCGACGGCTTCTTCGCCGCGCTCGCCTGCTGCCCGGTCCCGGTACCGCGCGAGGAGTGGCTGCCGATGGTGCTGGGCGACTCGCCGCGTGCGACCGAGGCGCTGCACGGCGAGGGCGAGGACGCGGCGCTGCTCAAGCTCGTCGAGCGGCATCGCGCCGCGGTCGCCACCATGCTCTACGAGGGCAAGGGCTTCGCGCCCGTGCTCGCGCACGACGAGGACGGCAACGCGTGGGGCAACGCCTGGGCGATCGGCTTCGCGCGCGGCATGGCGATGCGCCCCGACGCCTGGATGGCGCTCGAGGACGAGGAGGACTTCGCCGATGCGCTCGACCCGGTGATGCGGCTGGTGGCCGACGCCCAGCTCTCCGAGGACGACGAGGACGATGACGGCGAGGATGACGTCGATGCGGACGACCGGCCGTCGTCGCGCCCGTCCTCCGCTCCGCCGCCGGCCTCGCGCGCGGGCGCCCCGCGCGGCGGCGCGCCCGGCCACGACGTCGAGGACGACGAGGACGAGGACGACGAGGACTGGGAACCGATCGCCGACGACGAGCGCGAGGCGGTCATCCACGAGATGCTCGACGGCGTGCAGGACGTCTACGACTTCTTCACCGAGGCGCGCGAGCGCGCGCTCGCGCCGGCCACCGTGCGCCGGGACGGCGACAAGGTCGGCCGCAACGATCCCTGCCCCTGCGGCTCGGGCAAGAAGTACAAGTCCTGCCACGGAGCGGGGACCGTGCATTGACGATGGCCGCGCACGGCCCGGACTCGCGGTACGCGTGGCTTCGGCTGTGCGTGTCGCTCGCCCTGATGACGGTGGGCGCGAGCGGCATGTACGTGGTGAGCGTCGTGCTGCCCGCGGTGCAGGCCGATTTCGGCGTCGACCGCTCGGCCGCGTCGATGCCGTACACGATGACGATGATCGGCTTCGGCATCGGCGGCCTGTTCATGGGCCGGCTCGCCGACCGCTTCGGCATCATGCTGCCGAGCGCCATCGGCGCGTTCGGGCTCGGCATCGGGTTCGTGCTGGCCGGCAGCGCCCCCGGCCTGCTGCTGTTCGGCCTCGCGCAGGGCATCCTGATCGGTGCGCTCGGCACCGCGACCACCTTCTCGCCGCTGATCTCCGACACCACGCTCTGGTTCGACAAGCGCCGCGGCATCGCGGTGGCGATCTGCGCGAGCGGCAACTACCTGGGCGGGGCGCTGTGGCCGCCGATCACCCAGCACTTCATCGAGACCGTCGGCTGGCGCGCCACCTACGTCGGCATCGGCGTGTTCTGCGTCGTGACGATGCTGCCGCTCGCGCTGATGCTGCGCCGCCGCCCGCCCGCGCCGCCGTCGGCCGCGGCCGCGGCCGCCTCGGCCGCGAACCGTCCTGCCGCCGCACGAGGCGTCGACTTCGCGCGCCCGCTCGGCATGTCGCCGCGCACGCTGCAGTGGCTGCTCAACGTCGCGGGTGTCTCGTGCTGCGTGGCGATGGCGATGCCGCAGGTGCACATCGTCGCCTACTGCACCGACCTCGGCTTCGGTGCGGCGCGCGGCGCCGAGATGCTGTCGCTGATGCTCGGTGCGGGCATCGTCAGCCGGCTGGTGTCCGGGGCGATCTCCGACCGCATCGGCGGGCTGCGCACGCTGCTGCTCGGCTCGGTGCTGCAGGGCGTCGCGCTGCTGATGTTCCTGCCGTTCGACGGGATGGTGTCGCTCTACCTGATCTCGGCCATGTTCGGCCTCTTCCAGGGCGGCATCGTGCCGTCCTACGCGCTCATCGTCCGCGAGCACTTCCCGCCGTCCGAGGCGGGCACGCGCGTGAGCCAGGTGATCACCGCGACGCTGGTGGGCATGGCGCTCGGCGGCTGGATGTCGGGCGCGATCTTCGACGCGACCGGCTCCTACCATGCCGCCTTCATCAACGGCATCGGCTGGAACCTGCTGAACGTCGCCATCGCGGTGACGCTGCTGCGGCGCGCGGGGCCGCTGCGGCCGCGGGCGACGGCGCCGGGCGGCCCGGTCGCGGCCTGAGGGCGTCCGTCCTCCGACGGTGCCCTCGGGCCCCGGTCCTCAGACGATCGTCAGCGTCACGTCGATGTTGCCGCGGGTCGCGTTCGAGTACGGGCACACCTGGTGGGCCGCGTGCACCAGCGCCTCGGCGTCGGCGCGCGCCATGCCGGGGATCGACACCTTCAGCTCGACCTCGATGCCGAAGCCGGCCGGGATCTGCCCGATGCCCACGAGCCCGGTGATCGACGTGTCGGCCGGCAGCGCCACCTTCTTCTGCATCGCGACGAACTTCATCGCGCCGATGAAGCACGCGGCGTAGCCGCCGGCGAACAGCTGCTCCGGGTTCGTGCCGGCGCCGCCGGCGCCGCCCAGCTCGCGCGGGGTCGACAGGCCGAGAGCGAACTTGCCGCCGGACGCGGCAGCACGGCCGTCACGGCCGCCGGTTGCGGTGGCTTCGGCGCGGTACAGGACTTTCTCGATGGACATGGTGATCCTCCTTGGGGGGATGGGTTCAGGGACGGGGGGAAGGTGCGGTGCCGTCGCCGCCGGCTTCGGCGATCGCGTCGCGAAGCTGGAGCAGGCGTCGGCGCAGCTGCGCGAGCTCGGCGGCGGAGCAGCCGGTGAGGCGGGCCATGCGCGCGGGCAGCCCGCCGGCGCGGGTGCGCAGCGCGCGGCCCGCCGCGGTCAGGGTCACGGCCACGCGGCGCTCGTCCTCGGGGAGGCGGTCGCGGGCGATCAGGCCCGCCGACTCGAGCCGCTTGAGCAGCGGGGTGAGCGTGCCGGAGTCCAGGTGCAGGCGCTCGCCGAGCTCGGACACGGTCTGCGCGTCGCGCTCCCACAGCACCATCATCGCCAGGTACTGCGGGTAGGTCAGGCCGAGCGCCTCGAGCAGCGGGCGGTACGCCTTGGTCATCGCGAGCGACGACGAATAGAGCGCGAAGCACAGCTGCTCGTCGAGCTTCGGGGCGGGAAGACGGGTGGGGTCGGAAGCCATGGATTCGATATTAGATTGTACGCAATGCAATTGCAAGCGAGACAATAGGACGAAGAAGAGGCCGCGCTCGGCGGCCTCTGTCTGGAACGGGTCGGCGGGTCGGGGCGCGGGCCCCGCCGCAGGCGGTCCGGGATCGGGCGGCGCGGCCCGCTCAGGGCGTGGCGAGGCCGTCCATCGCCATCGCCTCGAAGTCGCAGCCGCGCAGGCGGGCCAGGTCGGCCGCCAGCCGCGCCGAGTCCCAGCGTGCGTCGGGCGCGCCCTCGATCGTCAGCCCGGGCCCGACGCCGGCGACGATCATCCCGTAGGTCTTGAGCGCCTGCAGGATGGCGCGCGACGCGGGGCTCGCGTCCGCCGGGATCGCGACGTCGGCCTTCAGGCGCAGCCGCAGCCCGATCGGCGGCAGGCCGCCGTCATGTGCGGCGGAGGCGGCGCGGCGCGCGGGCGGCACCCAGGCGGCGCGGACCGCGGGGACGGTGACCCGCAGCGCGTGGCGGATCACGCCCGCCGTGGCCTCGTCGTAGCGCACGAGGCCGGGGAACACCGGCAGGCCGCCGTCGTCGACCGGCGTGCCCACCGCATCGACCGGTGCGCCGTCGGCGACGTCGAGCTTCCAGCTCGTGCCGCTCTCGGCATCCCAGGTGCCGTCGATGCGGCGCGCGGCCCCGCGCAGCTCGTGGAGGAGGCCCGCGTCGCGGTCGACCAGCACCAGCCTCGCCGAGGTGTCGGCCGAGGGCTGCAGGTCGGTCGGAATCGGCCAGGTACGCGTCGCGGCGGTGCCGGCGAAGCGCACGACGACCCCGGGCTGCAGGCGGTCGACGACGGCGTACGGCACGCCGGCGAGCGCGCCGAACCCGGGCGAGAGCTGCGCACCCTGGCCGATCGCGGCGATCAGCGCATGCGAGGCGTGG